>PEWM01000117.1:15649-23381 GCA_002779455.1 Deltaproteobacteria bacterium CG07_land_8_20_14_0_80_60_11 | reverse complement strand
ACATAAAACCCGGCGTCCGCCAGGTCCAGGGCCGCTTGCACCCCGGCAATGCCGGCGCCCACCACCATGACGGCGCCCACCGGATTGGTTCCCTGCTGCGATTTCATAGGTTCACCTGTAACTTGTTAAGGTAATGTTTATTATCGACCCATCGTTCCGGCCGGTTGCAGCCAGACAAATCGGGGTAAACTAGTCCTCAGCCGCCCTGGAAACACTGGCTGCCCGATGAGAAAACGGAACCTTTCCCGATCGCGGCCGCCAACACATTCCAGGCGCGAGAAAACGCAGAAAAACCCTAAAGATTCATGCGATTATCGAAATTAGATCAACAGGCTGGACTAGCTGAAAGGAAATGTAACCTTGGGGAGGCGCTACCTTGGAGGAGGGATCATAGTTCTTACAAAACTAACCAGAATCAAACTCTGACCCCAGGTGATCCGCCCCACCTCTTCCCAGCCTGGTGGATATCGAGAGCCTTGCCAAGGCTCCGCGGTCGCCTGAGCTTCAGGATTTCACCTTAATGGGAATCATTGGCCGATACACCCGGAATCACCTCCTTTAAGAAAATTATCGCAATTATAAACCATGCCCGATGAGAATCAAATTTATTTCTCGCTTACCCCGGGTTTGGATTGATACCTGCCGTATTTATGAACCACTGTACTCAGGTTCCCGAACTCAGCTTGGGAGCCGGAACAAATCCCCAATAGTTCCCGGCCCCGCAATCAATCTCCATAAAAATCGGCCAGTTGGACCTTGGTCACCCGGAATTGCACCGCCAGGTGATGGGCGTAGCGCCGCATGAGCTCATAGCCGAAATCATGGTCATGGTTGCATCGGTCCATGAGACACTGGACCTCCAGGCTGATGACCCGGGTCAGATCCAGGGCCCGGGCATCCAGATGCCAGTGATATGGCTGGTCAAACCACAGCCATCCCAACACCTCGCCTTCTCCGAGCGTCTGGATGGTGACCGCCCCCCGGCGGGGCCGGTAGATTTCCACCGCCACCCGGCCGTGATGGATCACGTAAAACTTCCTGGCTTCTTGGTTATCCTGGCACAGGAATTGGCCCGGGGTGAAGGTTTCCCGGGAGGCGCATTCGACGATGAGCTTGAGATAGCGGGAATCCAGGCCCTTGCAAAAAGGGTGCGCCGCCAGAATGGGTTCCATCGTTTCCATGAAGCTACTCCTTCGGAGCTCCTGCCGCCGTTTCCCGGATGGCCCGGACTTCCTCGGTGAGGTCGATGCCCACGGGGCACCAGGTGATGCAGCGCCCGCAGCCCACACAACCCGAGCAGCCGAACTGGTCGATCCAGGTGGCCAGCTTGTGGGTCAACCACTGGCGGTAGCGGGACCGGGGCGAGGGGCGGATACTGCCGCCGTGCAGGTAGGAAAAATCCACGGTGAAACAGACGTCCTGGCGCCGCCGCCGTTCCCCCACCGCGCCGGTCAGGTTAAGAGAATCCTCCAGGGTATGGCAAAAACAGGTGGGGCAGACCATGGTGCAGTTGCCGCAGGTCAGGCAGCGGGCCGCCACTTCATCCCAGCGGGGGTGTTCATAGTTGCCGTAAAGCACGTCTTTTATCCCGGTGGGGTCCAACTCCCGGCCCATATTCCCGGCGGTGGCCGCCACCACCCGGGCCGCGGCGTCAATCTCTGGTTGGTCGGCCATTCTCTGGGGCGCCGGTTGGATGATCTCGGCTCCCCGGTCGGTACCGATCTCCACCACGAAGAAATGGTCATCCCCCTGGAGCACCTCCGTCAGGGCCAGGTCAAACCCCGTGGCGGCCCGGGGCCCGGTCCCCATGGAGACGCAGAAACACGTGCCCTTGTCCCGGTGAGCGCAGTTCACCGCCACAATGAAGGCTGATTCCCGGCGCGCCCGGTAAGTGGGATCGACATGGGCGCCCTGAAGAAAAACCCGGTCCTGCACGGCCATGGCCGCCAGTTCACAGGCTCGGACCCCGAGGAAGGCGAATTGGGGAACCTCGCCGTCCTGGGGGATGACGCGCCAACCACTGCCCTCCCTTTGGGCCTGCCACAGGGTCTGGTGCGGCGGCCAGAGAAACTGCTTCCACGACTGCTGCCCCACGGCGAAACCGAACCAGGCCTGATCCTGCCGTGGTTCCAGGCGAAAGGTTCCGCCTTCCTGAATCGCGGTCCAGCCTATGGGCAAATCCGTAACTTTGCCGATCTTCCCATAGATCAGCTGGCCGTCTAAAAGGGTGGGGCCTATCACCTGGTAGCCCCGGCCGGCCAGGGCGTTCAGCAGGTGCTGGAAATCATCGGCGGCGATTACCAGGTTGGCGCCAACCTGCGCCAGGGAGGGCGTCATCTCTGCACGGTTCCCCCTTCAGCGAATATCTTACCAATCGGGATAGCCTTAAAAATCTTTTACCTGGAATATAGGGCCTGGCTTATCCTGGGTCAAGGATAAGTTAAAGGAGGTCCGGGGTTTGAGGCTGCAGAAGGGCGATAGCCGACGATAGCGCCGGTGTTTTGCCAGTGCTTAATTTATATGGTGCGCCGGGCGCACCTGTTTCAAAAAGGCAAGGCGGCCGTCCCGGGCCGCCCCCCCTCGATCATTACGACAATATATTCCCAGGATCTATCCCGGGGCCGGCTTAAAAAGTATAGAACGCGGTAATCATGGGCGTAAATTTCTGGACCCCATTTTTGCCGGCCAGGTCAAAAGAACACCCCGCGGCCAAGGCTAATTTATCCGTGGCCAGGAATTCGATCCCCGGCATAACCCCGATGACGGTCTGCGGAGTTTGATAGCCTTGGATGGTATTGAGGTTTTGCCAGCACCAGTTGCTGTAAACTTCAAACAAGAGAACCCAACGCTTGGAAATGGGAAGTTCCGTGGCCAGGTTGGCCGTCAAGTATTCCCGGGAACGGACGTTACGGAGGGGATCACTGGTCATCTTGTAGAGATTCACCGGGGTGTTGAACCAGATTTGGCTGTGCACCAAAAAGGGCTTCAGGTATTTGAACAAGTTGACGCCGGTGATGAAGTTGAAGGATCCGGTGCCGATGGCGTCCTGGCCCAGGCGTCCCGGATTGAGGCGAGACGCATGGCCGGTGGGGAAACCCACCCCGCCCACGGCGGATACGGCCGGCATATACGTCCCTTCCGGCAGCACGTTGTATTTCGCCACCGCCGTGATATCCCCGATGCCGCTGAAACTGGCGGAGCTTTCACCATTGGGACCTCGGGCATTCACATCATTGACCCAGTTATGGATGAAAGGAACGACGGCGTACAGCTCCAGGTCCTTGGTGGGGCCATAGATAAATTTGACCGGCATAAAAAAGGTGTGAAAATCTCCGCCGGCGGTCACCGACCGCCAGTTTTGGGTGAATACCCCCGGGTACACGGACAGGGCCCACCACGCCTGCATGGCGAACTTGCCGGTCTCGATAGGCAGGCAGGTGTCGCTGATCATGGGGCCGCACGTAGTGGGCGCCCCCTCCTTTTTCTCTGCCTCCGGTGGTGCGGCCGGTGGTTTTTCCATCATGACCGGGGCGCCCACTTGGGCCAGCGCTGGCGCCACGGGAGACAGCCAACTCCCCACGCCTACCAGAACCAACATGGTTATGAGGCTTACCATCAACCCCCTGACCATGATCAACTTGCATCTTACCCACAATTTTTTCATATCCTTTCCCCCCTGAGTCGGCTAAGGTTTACATAATTGGCGAGATACGATCCCCCCAATTTCAGATAAAAGACAGGGAGGAGGGTTTTCACCTCCCCCCGCCGGACTTAAACCGCCTCGTCTCCCGTTTCCCCGGTGCGAATCCGGATGACTTCGCCCACCGGATAGACAAAGATCTTGCCGTCGCCGATCCGGCCGGTGCGGGCCTTGTCGACAATTATGTCAATGATGGCCTTCACCTTGTCATCCGGCGCCACGATCTCGATTTTCACCTTGGGCAGGAAATCCACCTGGTACTGCATGCCCCGGTAGACCTCCCTGATCCCCTTTTGCCGTCCGAACCCCTTGACTTCGGTGACCGTCATGCCTTCGACGCTGATGGCGTGGAGGGCTTCCTTTACCGGTTCCAGCTTGAAGGGCTGGATAATTGCCTCGATTTTTTTCATGTTCGGTCTCCCTTATTACAGACTGTACCCGGTTTCTTGATGCTCCGTGATATCCAAACCGGCCACTTCATCCTCCGCGGTTACCCTGAGGCCCATGGTCGCGTCAAGGATTTTAAAGAGGATGTAGCTCACGCCAAAAGAGAAGGCCATGGTTACCACGATGGCGATCACCTGGATGAGCAGTTGGCCGGGGTTGCCATAGAACAACCCGTCGGCGCCGGCGGAGTTCACCAGTTTGGAAGCGAACAGGCCGGTGGCCAGGGCGCCCCAGACGCCGCCGACGCAGTGCACCCCCACCACGTCCAGGGAGTCGTCATAGCCCAGCTTGGGCTTGGCCAGGACGGCCAGGTAGCAGATGACCCCGGCCCCGAGGCCGATGAGGATGGCGGACATGGGACCCACGAAACCCGCCGCCGGGGTGATGGCCACCAGGCCGGCCACGGCGCCGGAAGCCGCGCCCAGGGTGGTGGGCTTGCCCCGCACGAGCCATTCCGTCGCCACCCACGCCAGGGTGGCGGCGCAGGTGGCCAGGTGCGTGGCCGTGAAGGCGGAACTGGCCAGGGCGTTGGCGGCCAGGGCGCTGCCGGCGTTGAACCCGAACCACCCGAACCACAACAGCCCCGCCCCCAGGACGGTCATGGGCAGGTTGTGAGGAATGAAGGTGGCGTGGTTGCCATAACCCTGGCGCTTGCCGACCACCAGGGCGGCGGCCAGGGCGGCGATCCCGGCGTTGATGTGGACGACCGTGCCCCCGGCGAAATCTAAAGCTCCCAGGCCCTTGAGCCAGCCGCCGTCACCCCAGACCCAGTGAGCCACCGGACAATAGACCAGGGTGACCCAGAGGACCATGAACACCAAAAAGGCGCTGAACTTCATCCGCTCGGCAAAGGCGCCGGTGATCAAAGCCGGCGTGATGATGGCGAACATGGCCTGGTAGATCATGAAGGTCTGGTGGGGAATGGTTTCGGAATAGGCCTTGAAAGGCTCGGTCCCCACCCCCATGAGGCCGAGGTAATCCAGGTTGCCGATAAAGTGGCCCAGGTCCGGGCCAAAGGCCAGGCTATAGCCCCATAAGGCCCAGAGGACGCCGACCACCCCCAGCAGGATAAAGTTCTCCATCAGGGTAGCCAGGATGTTTTTGGACCGAACCATGCCGCCATAAAACAGGGCTAACCCGGGGGTCATAAGCATCACCAGGGCGGCGGACACCAAAACGAAGGCCGTATCAGCCTGATTCATAATACCACCTCTCCTCACACACGAATTTATGATATTATGGCTCAAGCAAATCCCGTGCCACTTTATTTTCTATTAAATACAATGAGTTGCATGTTTCGGGGTTTTTGTCTATTTACTTTTATGTAATATTAGTATATTTTTAACTACATATTTGAAATTAATCCCCCATAATATTCGCAGAATTAACCAGGAAAACGACAATAGTGTATGTTCACCTGGTCACAATAGTGTTGCCGGGGAGAGGCGCCGTCCGCCGCGGCCAAGCAAGGCGTTTCATACCAGATTACAGTCAAAGGGTGGCACAGGCTTTCCAGCCTGTGCAGGCGGTAAAAGGGTGTAGTGCCAACCTTTTTTTGACATGGCTTAACTTACTGATAATCTTTAACTATTTTCTATCAACTGTCGAAGATGAGTCTGGCTGGTCAAGGTTTTTTTATTGACATTCGGGCCCGATGACTTCTCAATTGAAATAACGGCTCAGCAGTCCTTTGGGAGAGAAGGGCAGCCATGGTGGATAAGCAGGTATTCAGCAAGGTTTTGGTGGCCAACCGCGGCGAGATTGCGGTGCGGATCATGCGGAGCGCCCAGGAATTGGGCCTCAAGGTGGTGGCCATCTACGAGGAGACCGACAAGGACGCCTTCCACATCATGCGGGCCGATGAAGCGGTTTGCATCGGGTCCGGCCCCCGGAAAGACTACCTCAATATCGACAAGATCATTCTCGCCGCCCAACAGACCGGGGCCCAGGCCATTCATCCCGGCTACGGCTTCCTGGCGGAAAACCCCGATTTTCCCGAAGCCTGCACCAATGCGGGCCTGGTGTTTATCGGGCCGCCCCCGGAGGTCATCCGGAACCTGGGAAGCAAGGTCATCGCCCGAAAAATCGCCCAGGCCACCGGGGTCCGCGTCATTCCGGCTACCGGGATGCTCGCCCAGGGGGCCCCGGGAGAAGAGGCGGCGCTAAAGTTCGCGGCAACCCACGGCTACCCCGTCATGATCAAGGCGGTATCGGGCGGCGGCGGCCGGGGGATTCGCCTGGTGGGGGACCGGGACAGTTTGCTGACCGGGCTCAAGCGCTCGCGCGCCGAGGCCCTCATGTCCTTCGGGGACGACAACATCTACCTGGAAAAATGCGTGCACCGGCCCCGGCACGTGGAGGTCCAAATCCTGGCCGATTCCTATGGCAACGTGGTGCACCTGGGGACCAGGAACTGCTCCATTCAACGCCGCCACCAGAAACTCATCGAGATCGCCCCCGCCGGCCTGGCCCCGGCTTTGACCGCCGAGATCTGCGACGCGGCGGTGCGGGTGGCCCGGGCCGCCAAGTATCTCAGCGCCGGCACGGTGGAATTTCTGGTGGAGTCCGACGGCGCCTATTACTTCCTCGAAGTCAATACCCGCCTGCAAGTGGAGCATACGGTCACCGAGGTGGTGACCGGCATCGATATCGTCCGGGAGCAGTTCTTGATCGCCATGGGCGAACCCATCAGCTTTTCCCAGGAGCAGGTGGCCGAGCGCGGCTTTGCCATCGAGCTCCGGATCAACGCCGAGGACCCCAAAAACGACTTTCTGGCCAGCCCCGGGGTGGTGCAGGTCTACCGGTCCTCCGCCGGCCACGGCGTCCGGCTCGACGGCACCATCTACGAGGGGTATAGAATTACCCCGTATTACGACTCCTTGATCGTCAAACTCACCGTGTACGGCTTTACCTGGCGGGAGGCGGTGGACCGGATGGCCCGGGCCCTCGATGGGTTTCTCATCATCGGGGTAAAGACCACCATCCCGTATTTCCAGCAAATTGTCAAAGAGCCGGATTTTATCCGGATGCAGCTCAATACCGCCTATATTGACGACCACCCCCAACTCATGGATTACCGGGAGCAGGAACGGGAGGTGGATAAATTGGCCCGTCTCATCGCCGAAATCAATGCCCATGAAAAGAATCTCTATACGCAGTAAGGCGCCGGACCAGGCCCGGGCCGGGAGTGATTCACGGGGGCAGTGGTTTTTATTCTCTGATTCGCTCATGGGCCTTTGGCCCACCCGTAAATCATGAAAGAGGGGAGAGTAATGATGGCGGGCAATGCCCGCCCTACAGTTAATTTTTCGGAGCGCAACAGCCGGGGCGGCTGTTCCACAGAAAACAGAAAACGGGAAACGGGAAACTTTTCAAAGTAGTTCCTCATGGGCTTTCGGCCCACCCGTAAAGCATGAAAAGATATGGTGGCACAGGTTTTCAACCTGTGCTGAGGAACTTTTCGGAACAGGGGAAAGAACCATGCAGGGACGGATTATCCGGGGAATGAGCCCCACCGAGATTCTGGGCCGGCTGCGGGAGTCCGAGGGGTACTACCTGTGCAACAACGAGCGGGATGTGTCGCAA
>PEWM01000117.1:0-15619 GCA_002779455.1 Deltaproteobacteria bacterium CG07_land_8_20_14_0_80_60_11 | reverse complement strand
ACCACGGTGCGGGTGGCGCCCTACCGGGAGGCCGCCGGGTTCTTTTCGGTGGAGGTGAGCGGCGGCGCTTCCGTCCACGTAGACCTGATGCGCAAACAGGTGAACCCCTTTGAACGGCTGCGGATCGCTCAGAAGGCCATGCCCCGGACCCTGCTCCAGACCGTATGCCGGGGCTCCAGCCTGTTCGGCTACCGCCATTATCCCGAAAACGTTATCCGGTTGACGGTGCGGGAGTTCGCCCGGTACGTGGATGTCTGGCGGGTCTATGATTTTCTCAATCACGTGCCCAACCTGATCCCGGTAATGGAAGAGGTGCAGAAGGCGGCGCGGCTCCTCATGCCCAGCATCTGCTTCTCCACCGGGCCGGAGCACACCGACCGCTATTACGTGGACAAGGTCAAGGAGATCCTGGAGGTCACGGGTCCCGACGTCATCATCTCCATCAAGAATTTCGCCGGCCTGGGGACACCCAGGCGCATCACCCAGCTGGTGGAGTCCATCTGTGCGGCTTTCCCGGGATTGGCGCTCCACTATCACGGTTGCAACACTGACGGCAACGACATCGGGCGCATGAGCGCCGCGGTCCGGGCGGGGGTGAAGATCGTGGACGTGGCGGACCACGGCTATGGGGCGATCTACGGCCAGGCCCCGGCCCTTACGCTAATCCAGGCCCTGGACGACTACGGCCAGAAGGCCGTGGGGGTGGACATCCCCTCGCTCATCAAGTCCTCGGATCTCCTGCGCCGGGAACGAAAGATCTATGAGCCTTTCGAGAGCCCCTTCCGGGGGCACGACCCCACCGTGGCGGCCTACAAGCTCACCGGCGGCGCGGTAGGCAGCGCCTTTGAGCAGGCGGACAAGGGGGGATTTTTAGAGCGCCTGCCGGAAATCCTCACGGAAATGGCCCGGGTGCAGGCGGAGCTGGGAAACTGGTGGTCGGTGACCCCGGGGTCCCAGATTATCTGGACCACGGCGGTCAACAACGTCCTCTATGGGCGCTACGAGCGGCCATCCCTGGACCTCAAGAATCTCATCCTGGGACGCTACGGGCCCCTGCCGTTTTTTAAACCCGAAGCCTGGATCTGCGAAAAGGTGCTGGAATTTCAGCGCTACGACGGCAAAAAGTGGCCGCAGATCCTGGCGGCCGAGGGGGGGATGAAGAAGTCCGGAGACGCCGACCTCAAGATGGAGCGCCGGCGGCTGGAAGGTGAACTGGACCGGCCGGCCTCCGATGAAGATTTAATTCTCTACCTCCAGTTCCCCTTCGATGCCCTGTCATTTTTCAAGTTTCAGGCCCGGTGCGGCAAGGCCTGGCTGCTGCCGCCGGAGGTTTGGTTCAGGCGCGGCGGCTTCAAGGATGGCGAGTGCCTCACCTTCGCAGACGAATTTGGGGTGCCCCACCACATCGAGGTGATCTCCACCCGCCGGGAAGGCGTCAACGTCATCACTACCCTGATGGTGGACCACAGTTTTCAAACCTTCAGTGTCCAGGTGAAAGGCCCCGATAAAGCTGCGGCCGCCGGGTGAGACCAAGCTGCGATCATCAAGGTAATTTGTCTTTTGGCGGGGCGGACCTAAAGTTCTGGGGCGGGTTGGGGGCGGGAATTATAAGCTCTTTTTTGAAGCTAACTTATTGCAATTATGAGATAATAACTGGTGCCGAAGGCGGGATTTGAACCCGCACGGGTATTCCCCACCACCCCCTCAAGATGGCGTGTCTACCAGGTTCCACCACTTCGGCACATGGTTGATCATTTGCTTGGGGGTGCGGTCGAACCCGGCGGCGCCGGTTGGGCCGGGGCGGCCGGGGTTCCCGGCGCCGGTTGGGTAGCCGCCGGTTTCTCCGCCCCCTGCATCACCGAGGGCGCCTGCTGCCGACCCATAAAAGTCAAGCCGAGGGAGGTGCACATAAAGATAATGGCGACGATGGCGGTGAGCTTGGCCAGAAACGGGGCGGCCCCGGTGGAGCCGAAGACCGTCTGGCTGGAGCCGCCGAAAGCTGCGCCGATGCCGGCGCCCTTGCCGTGCTGCAAGAGCACGATGGAGATCAGGGCCAGGGACACGATGACATGAATGATAACGACGATGGTAGTCATATGAATTATATAATATAGGAAAAACCCCGCCCGGGTGCAAGCTTTTTTGCCGCCTCCAAGCCACACACCGCCAGAATCCTCAGATTATCAGGATAGTCGTCTGCTTCCCGATAATCTTTTCCAACTCAGAATTCCTGGCCTTCACGGCAGCCTCGGGACCCGAACCGTTCCGGAAACTCACGGCCTGGCTTGCGCCTTAAAAGAACTTGTCCCGCCAGCGATATTACCGACTCTCGCTGATCTGGTATTTGCGGCAGATATCCGCAACGGAGCTCTCCCTCTGAGCCCTTCCAGAACTGCCACCATCTTGGTCTCCGGACGCAATATGGGCTTTAGGCTGTCACCCTTCTTGGTTGACGCGGGTTTGGGGGGCCACCGGATCCCGGTGAGAAGAACTCCTTGAAATATCGTTACCTTGGGCGTAAAATGGCCCAAACGCCTTTCCACCCCACCGGACCACTTAACCACCAGACCTCCGGGATTGGCGGGCGCCTGCGATTCCGGCCGAGGCTCAGGGTGAGTGAGGACCATTACGATTATGATGACCTGCCCGCGGGAGATGGGATTCTCATCCTCTCCCCCGAACAGGTGATCCTGTCGGCTACCCTCCAGGCCGAGAGGCTCCTCAGGGTGAGGTTTACGCCCGGCCAGAGCCTGTCCCTGTCCGAAATTTTCCCTGAATCCTCTCTGGCCCAGGCCGAATTGGCCTTGACGGAAACCCTGGAATTGGGCGTTATGCGCGCCCAGCTCTTGACCCAGGTCCTTCTCCCGTCAGAGAAGGCGCGGTTTCTGAAATATTCCGTGGCCCCGCTCTACGGCCAGGACCGGAAAATTATCGGCGCAGTTCTGGTTTTTCACGATGATATCCTGACCAAATCCTGGTCGGCCTGGTCCGATTTCGGCCTCTCGGTGGCGCCCGGGGCCGTGTTTGAGCACCTGGACCGGGGTCTGTTCATCGTCAACCAGCGGCGGACCATAACCGCCTTCAACCGCACGGCGCAGGAACTCACCGGCTTTAGCCCGGATGAGGTGGTGGGCCGCTATTGCTGGGAGGTCTTGCAAGGGGACCACTGCAAAACGGAGTGCGCCTTGAAAGCCACCCTGGAAGACGGCGTCACCCGGAAAGCTCAGGAGGTGCGCATCAAGGATAAAGCCGGACGCTGGCTGAATCTCCTGATCAGCACCGCCCCCATCCGCAACAAAAGAGAGGCGGTGGTCGGCGGGGTGGAAACCTTTCAATTCCTGGGTTTGGCACTGCCCCGGCGGGAAGCCCGGTTCCCCATCCCGGGGGAGGTGTCGATCATCGGCCAAAGCCCCCCCATGAAACGCCTGCTGGCCATGCTGCCCGACGTCGCCCGCTCCGAGGCGACGGTGGTCCTGGAAGGCGAGTCGGGGACCGGCAAGGACCTGTTCGCCCAGGCCATCCACCTCCGGAGTCCCCGGGCTCCCGGCCCCTTCGTGGCCTTCAACTGTTCGGCCCTGGTAGAGACCCTGATCGAATCGGAGTTGTTCGGCCATGTCAAAGGCGCCTTTACCGGGGCCATCAGCCATAAAGTGGGTCGCTTTGAAATGGCCAAAGGCGGGACCCTGTTCCTGGACGAAATCGGTGAGCTCAAACTGGAATTGCAGGTTAAGCTGCTCCGGGTCCTGGAATCCAAGGTCTTCGAACGGGTGGGCAGCTCCCAGCCCATCCCCATGGAGGCCCGGATTATCGCCGCCACCAGCCGCAACCTGCTGGAGGAGGTGCGCCGCGGCCGCTTCCGCATGGATCTCCTGTACCGCCTGCGGACGGTGCCTTTTTATCTGCCCCCGCTTAGGGACCGGCAGGAGGATATCCCCCTGTTGGTGAACCACTGCCTGGCCCGGCTCAACCGCAAATACGGCAAAGAGGTGCGCGGGGTCGACCCCAAGGTGCTGAGCCTCTTCCAGAACTACGCCTGGCCGGGCAATATCCGGGAACTGGAGCGGGTGCTGGAGTATGCCCTGGTGTTCGTCAAAGGTGCGGTGATCACCAAAGACCTGCTGCCCGAGCTGGAATCCCCCCGCCCCCGGCCGGCGGCCCCGGCCCACCTGCACCGGCAGCGCTGGGACCGCGAGCGCCTGATCATCCAGAAAGCCCTGCACCAGGTCCGGGGCAACCGGGAGGCCGCCGCCCGGGTGCTCGGCATCAGCCGCAGTTCCCTGTGGCGCAAGATGAAGGTCTACGACCTGCTTTAAGCCTGCCGCACCCTGCTTCAAACGGAAGTTCCAGCTAAGAAAGGATAAGAAAGTAGGGTATCATATTGAAAATACAAAACGGAAAAGCCCCAGGCCCCCTTCCCCAAAATCATAAACCATGACTGACACCACAGCCGAAATCATCTGGGTGAGCGGGCCGGTGATGCGGTCCAGCGGGGGGCAGTTCCTCTCCATGTACGAGATGGTGGAGGTGGGGGCGGCGCGTCTCATCGGCGAGGTCATCGCCTTGGACGGCGAGGTGGCCACCCTTCAGATCTACGAAGACACCGGCGGCATCCGGCCCGGCGACCCGGTGGTGGGGCAGGGGACGCCGTTGTCGGTGGAGATCGGGCCAGGTCTGCTCGGCCAGATCTTCGACGGCATCCAGCGGCCCCTGGGCGCCCTCCGGCAAGCTACCGGTGACTTCATTGGCCGGGGGGCCCAGGTGACTCCCCTTGACCGGCAGAAGGCCTGGCCGTTTGAGCCCCGGCTCAAGGTCGGGGACCCCGTCGCCGGCGGGGACATCCTGGGCGTGGTGCCCGAGACCAGCGCCATGGAACACCGGGTGCTGGCGCCGCCCGGGGTGGCCGGTGAAATTTTTTATATGGCCGAGCCGGGGGCGTATACCTTGAATGAAGCAATCGCCCGGGTTAAGGGTCCCCGGGGCCGGGAGACGGAGCTGTTTCTGTGGCACCGCTGGCCGGTGCGCCAGGGCCGGCCCTATAGGGAGCGTCTGCTGCCGGCGGAGCCCCTGATCACGGGGCAACGGGTCCTGGATGCGCTGTTTCCCCTGGCCAAGGGCGGCGCCGCCGCTATCCCCGGGGGGTTCGGCACCGGCAAGACCATCACCCAGCACCAGCTCTCCAAGTGGTGCGAGGCCGACCTCATCGTGTACGTGGGCTGCGGCGAGCGGGGCAACGAAATGACCGGCATCTTGACTGAATTGCCCGGCTTACAAGACCCCCGCACCGGGCATGCGCTCATGGAGCGCACCATCCTCATCGCCAACACCTCCAACATGCCGGTGGCGGCCCGGGAGGCCTCCATCTACACGGGTATCACCCTGGCGGAGGCTTTTCGCGATATGGGCTACGCCGTGGCGCTCATGGCGGATTCCACCTCCCGCTGGGCCGAGGCCTTGCGGGAAATCTCCGGGCGGCTGGAGGAGATGCCGGCGGAGGAAGGCTTTCCGGCGTATCTGGCCACCCGCCTGGCGGAGTTCTATGAACGGGCCGGCAGCGTTATCACCTTAAACGGCGGCAAGGGGTCGGTGTCGGTCATCGGGGCGGTGTCGCCGCCGGGGGGGGATTTTTCCGAACCCGTGACCCAGCAGACCAAGCGTTTCGTGCGCACCTTCTGGGGCCTGGACAAGGAGTTGGCCGCGGCCCGCTATTTCCCCGCCATCAACCCCATTGACAGCTACAGCGAATACCCGAGCATGGTGGAAGCCTGGTGGGCCGAGCACGTGGAGCCGGGCTGGCAGGCGATGCGGGGCCAGGCCCTGGTGCTGCTCCAGGAAGACTACCAGCTGCAGCGCATCGTCAAGATCATCGGCGAGGAAGCCCTGCCGGACGCCCAGCGTCTGACGCTGGCCGCGGCCCGCTGGCTCAAGGAGGGCTTTCTCCAGCAGAGCGCCTTCGATCCGGTGGACATGTTTTGCCCCCCGGCCAAGCAGGTGAAGATGCTGAAGCTGATCCTCGCGACCTACGAGAAGGCCAAAGAGGTGATGGCCAGGGGGGCGCCGTTCTACCAGGTGCGGGAACTGGAGGAACTGGGGGCCTTGCTGCGCATGAAGTCCACCATCAAGGCGGATGAGTTGGAGAAGTTCGATGAGTTGGAAAAGACCCTGCATGACCAGCTGGAGGCGCTGGTTACTTAGGGTTTTCGGTTTTCAGTTTTCGGTTTCCGGTAAAAGAAAGGTTCAGAAATCGAGGTCGGATCACGATTTAGAGGTATGGAGGTTATCCATAAAATAGGGCTCCCGGTAATGGGAGCTCTGGTTTTTTCAGCAGAGAAGGGTTGCCGGGCTCACCTCCGACAGCCGCAGAGATGATCTCAGAATCAGGTCCGGCCCTAGTGGAGAGATTTGGCCTTATCAAAATCCACGCGAGCCCGCTCTTCATCGCCTCGCTTCTTATATAACTTGCCGCGCAGTTCATAAGTCTAGGCGAGATCGGTATAAAAAAAATCGCCTTGCTGATTTTTTCCTGATAAAGCCGGCCTGAATTAGTCCCCCGCCGGCCTTAACCCCGGCCTCAACCGGAGCCCAGCCCTCCGGCCCCTTCTCCGGCGGGTCCCCGCGGCGGGCGGTCGGAGAACCCGGCCGCGGCCAGAATAGCCTTTACACCCAGGTTCAATACGAATATAATTCCAGGTAAAATCGCTTAATTTGGCATGGAAAATAATATGGGGAGAGGGACATATGGCCGGGGCCGCTCCCAGTGGCTCTGGGCGCTGGGTGTCATGGCGTTCTTGGGGGTGGGGGCCTGGGGCCTCTGGGGCCACCGGCCGCCGCCCCCGCCGCCCAAGGCCGCGATCCCGGCCCAGCCCC
The DNA here is from genome assembly GCA_002779455.1 of Deltaproteobacteria bacterium CG07_land_8_20_14_0_80_60_11. Taxonomy (GTDB): domain Bacteria; phylum Desulfobacterota; class Desulfobaccia; order Desulfobaccales; family 0-14-0-80-60-11; genus 0-14-0-80-60-11. Next base: position 8,755 of record PEWM01000117.1, on the reverse strand, counting down.
CGCGGATGGAGGGCCTCTCCCTCACCGAGATTCATGAAGGCGATAAAACGTGGGTCCTGGAGGCCAAGAAGGCGGATTTTCACCCGGACCAGACGACCATCAGCATCAGCGGCGTCCGGGTGGAATTCTTCGGACCCGGCGAAGACATCCGGGTGAAGGCCGAGGCGGGGCTGTTTAACACCAAGACCCGGGTCTTGACCCTCACGGGGCAGGTGGAAATGAAGCGCGGCGACCTGCTGATCCAAACCCGCGTGGCCACCTTTGCGCCGGCCGAGCGAGCCTTGCTCGCCCCCGAGGAGGTGGTGATCACGGAACCGGGCCTCAGGGTGGAGGGCAAGGAGATGCGGGTGGAACTGGCCGCCAAGAAGCTGGTTATCGCCCAGCACCACCTCACCGAATTTCAGGTTAAGGATTGGAGGGGCAAAAAGTGAGGCGTAACCGGTTATTAGCCCTCGCCGGGCTTCTGGTCATGTTCTGGGCCATGGCTTCCCCGGCGGACAGCGCCGCCTCCAAGAAGCAGGAAGGGGAAGTCCCCCTGCGGATCACCGCCGCCCTTCTTTCGGCGGATCAGAAAGAGGGGATCATAATTTTCAGCGGCCAGGTGAAGGCCATATACGGCGACTCCACCCTGTACGCCGACCAGCTGCGGGTGTACTTTAAGGCCAAACCGGAGCCGCCCAAAGGGGCCGCCAAGCCCCCTCAGGAAAAAGCGGACCAGTCTCTCCTGGGGGACTTGGGGGCCGAGAAGATTGACCGCATCGTGGCCAAAGGCAACGTGCGCATGGTTCAGGAGGATCGGGTGGCCACCGGCAATGAGGCCATCTACTACAAGGACCGGGATGAGGTGGTGCTTACGGGCAATCCCCAGGTATGGCGGGCCGAAAATACCCTGAAAGGGGAACGGATCATCTTCAATCTCAAGACCAACAAGGCGCTGGTGGAAAGTTCGCCCCAGCGCCGGGTGGAAGCCCTGCTCTATTCCCAGGGGACTTCTGAAGGCAAAGCCAAGCAGCCTCTCAGCCCCAAAGCCCGCAAGAGCCGCCAGCCTTAGGATATGCATCGCCTCATCCTGCAATCTTTGACTAAGAGCTACGACGGCCACAAGGTGGTGGACGACGTCTCCATGGAGGTCAAGAGCGGCGAGGTGGTGGGGCTTCTGGGCCCCAATGGGGCCGGCAAGACCAGCACCTTTTTCATGGTGTTGGGGCTGCTGCAACCCGACGGCGGCAAGATCTATCTGGACGGCGAGGACATCTCCCTCCTGCCGATTTATCGGAGGGCCCGTTTGGGCTTGCAATACCTCCCCCAGGAGCCGTCGGTGTTCCGGAAGCTGACGGTGGCCGAGAATATCATGGCGATCCTGGAAACCCTGGAGCCGGACCTTAAGGTGCGCCAGGACCGCCTGGAGAAGCTGCTGGCCGAGCTGCGTATTGCCCACCTGTCCAACCAGAAGGCCTCGGCCCTCTCCGGGGGCGAGCGGCGCCGGGTGGAGATCACCCGGGCCCTGGTCACCGCCCCCCACTTTATCATCCTGGATGAGCCCTTTGCCGGCATCGACCCCCTGGCGGTGACTGATATCCAGAACATTATCCGTGACCTGAAAAACCGGAACCTGGGCGTGCTCATCTCGGACCACAGCGTCCGGGAAGCCCTGGGAGTCTGCGACCGGGCTTATATCCTCAACGAGGGGGTCATCCTGGAGGAGGGCCCCCCGGAAAAGCTGGTCCAGAGTGAGTTGGCCAAAAGAATTTACTTGGGCGAGACCTTTAAGTTATAATAGTTTGCATCCCGCCACCGGCCGGGGTTCTCATTCCGGCGAATTTTTTGCATAAGGCGAACCGATGGCCTTAGAACTCAGACAAAGCTTAAAACTTACGCAATCCCTGATCATGACGCAGAAATTGCAGCAAGCCATCAAGCTGCTGCAACTTTCCCGTATGGAATTGGTGGGGGAGATCACCCAGGCCCTGGAAACCAACCCGGTCCTGGAAGATGATCAGCTGGAAGAAGAAAAGGCGGCGGGAGGAGCGGATGAGTTCAGTCTGGGAAATTATGCCAATGGCAATGAATCGTCACCGGAGGAGGCCAAAAGCGACGGCAAAGCCAAATCCGCCGCGGAGGAATGGGATTGGGACAGCTTCCTGAAGGATCGGCTCATGCCGCCCCCCATGGGAGAATACGAAGAACGGGAAGCCTTCCCCTTTGAGTCCCTGAATGCGCAGGAAACCACCCTGAAATCCCACCTCATCTGGCAACTCCGGATGGCCGAACTGGATCAAGAGGGTGATAATATCGGGGTGATGATTATCGGCAACCTGGACAAAGACGGCTATCTCAGGTCCACGGTGGAGGAGATCGCCGATGAGATGCGGGTCGACCCGGCCCGGGTGGAGCAAGTCCTGTTGATCGTCCAGGGCTTCGACCCTCCGGGGGTGGCCGCCCGGGACCTGAAAGAATGCCTCCAGTTGCAGCTCAAGATCCTGGGCATCCAGGATCCCCTGGTGCTCAATATTATCGACCGCCACCTGAACAATCTGGGGAACAAAAATTACCAGGCCATCGCCCGGGACCTGAAGGCGCCCATCGGGAAGGTGGTGGAGGCCGGCGACCTCATCAGCAACCTGGAGCCCAAGCCCGGCCGGGGTTTCGACGCCGAAGAGCCGGACTACATCAGCCCCGACGTCCACGTGGAAAAGGTGGAGAACGACTACGTGATCCGGCTGAACGATGACGGCCTGCCCAAGTTGCGGGTTAACACCTTTTACCTGGAGGCCTTGCGAGGTCCCGATAAACTCCCGGACTCGGTCAAGAGTTATATTCAGAAGCACCTGGATAACGCCCTGTGGTTTATTCGCAGCATCCACCAGCGGCAAAAGACCCTGTACCGCGTCACCGAAAGTATCGTGCGGTTCCAACGGGATTTTCTGGACCATGGCCTGTCCCACCTGAAACCCCTGACCCTGCGCCAGGTAGCGGAAGATGTCCAGATGCACGAATCCACCATCAGCCGGGTAACCACCAACAAGTATGTGTACACCCCCCAGGGAGTCTTTAACCTCAAGTTTTTCTTCAACAGCGCTATTAACATGTCTTTGGGGGACCAGATCGCTTCGGAGAGCGTCAAGGAAAAGATCCGCCAGCTCGTGGCCGGCGAGAACCCGGAGAACCCCTTGAGCGATCAGGAGATTGCCGATAATCTGCTGGGCCAGGATGTAATCATTGCCCGGCGCACCGTGGCCAAATATCGAGGCATGCTGGGGGTGCTACCCTCCAGTAAACGCAAGAAACCCTGGTACCAGCGCAAGAGCCAGCCAGAAAATCATGCCCCTTGAGATCCCGGCTTTTCTGCAAGTCCAACCCTTTGGGAGGCAGTAATGCAAATATCCGTAACTTTCAAGAAGATTGAACCCTCTGAGGCCTTAAAGAATTATGTGACCGACCGGTTAAATAAGTTCAAACGGTATCTGGACGGGCCGGTGGAAGCCCACGTCGTTTTGGGGCTGGAAAAATTCCGCCATCTGGCGGATGTCACGATTGACAGTAATGGCCACCTCATCAAAGGAAGAGAAGAGAATACCGACATGTACGCGGCGATCGATCTGGTGATGGATAAGATCGATATACAGTTGAAAAAGTTTCGGGACAAGTTGAGGAGCGCCAAAGGCGACCGGAGCCGATCGGCTGCCCCGGCGCCGGCCGAGGTGGAGGAAGTCCGGGCTTTACCGGCCATACGGCGCCAACGGGTGGAGGTGCCGGCCCTACAGTTGACCGATGCAGTGGAACTCATGCAAAGCGGGAAGGACAGCCTGCTGGTCTTTACCGATGTGGCCAGCGGCAACTTGAATATCTTATACCGGCGCCCGGATGGCAACTATGTCCTGGTCGAACCCGATTTGGGATAAAGATATCGGGGAACCGTTATGAAAATTATCGACCTCCTGGCCCCAAATTGTATTTTGCCCAATTTACAAGCCACCAACAAAAAGGGAGTGCTGGAGGAACTGGCCCAAACCCTGGCGCCAGGTCCCGATGGGCTCTCGCTCCAAACCGTGATGGACGTGCTCCTGGACCGGGAGCGTCTCGGGAGCACCGGCATCGGCGATAACATCGCCATCCCCCACGGCAAGCTGGCGCAACTTTCCCGGCTCATGCTCTGCTTCGGCCGCAGTCTTAAAGGGGTTGACTTCGATTCCATGGATGGCAAGCCTTCGCAGCTCTTTTTCATGCTGCTCGCCCCGGTCAACTCCGCCGGTCTCCATCTCAAGGCCCTGGCCAAGATTTCCCGGATGCTCATGAGCCAGCCTTTCCGGGATAACCTGATGAAGGCCGATGGGGCCGAGGAAATTTACCGCTTGATTGCCGAACGAGACGCGGAATTTTGAGGTTGGGTCCGCATATTCTCGTCGGGCTATCGATGGCAACCATCCAGGTCTCTTTAGCTCGCTGAATAAGACAAAAATGGCGCAGGAATCAGGTCCACACCTGGAATCGAACCACCGCCACCTGTCCCCTTTTTCCATTCTCATCCTCACCGGGCTTTCCGGTTCGGGGAAGAGCACGGTGTTGCGCGCCCTGGAAGATATCGGTTATTTTTGCGTCGACAACCTGCCCCTGGGCCTGCTCCTGCCTTTCCTGGACATGCAGTCAGCGGCGGTTGCGAGCGGACGCCGGATCGCCCTGGTCATGGACGTCCGCACCGAAGGCTTCCTGCAGAATTTCAGCCAGGTTTTTCACCGCCTCGAAGAGCTGGGCTACCATCTTCACATCATCTTTCTGGAGGCGGATGACGCCACCTTAATGCGGCGTTTCAGCCAGACCCGCCGCCAGCACCCGCTGGCGGACCATGACACCATCGTCCAGGCCCTGCGCCTGGAGCGTCTCTCCCTAACGGGCCTGCGGCAACTGGCCCACCGGATCATCGACAGCTCCCACTACAATCCTCATCAACTGCGGGAGTTGATTAAGGATGAATACTCGGAACTGGCGCCCCGCCAGAGGATGTGGCTCCATCTCATCTCTTTTGCCTACAAGAAGGGCATTCCCCCGGAAGCCGACATGGTGCTGGATGTGCGGTTCTTGCCTAACCCTTACTTTGTAGAGGAATTGCAGCCCCTTACCGGAGAAAACCCCGGGGTCCAGAAATACATTCTGGATCGTCCTGAAACCCAAGCTTTTCTCGACCACCTGTTCACGTTTGTGGACTTTTTACTGCCCCACTACCAGGAAGAAGGCAAGACGCATCTCACCCTGGCCATCGGTTGCACCGGTGGGCAGCACCGTTCAGTGGTCATCGCCAACGTCCTGGGGCAACATCTGAGCCGGGAAAATTATCCGTTCACCCTTAGCCATCGCGATATGCCGCGGTCCGCAGGAGAACAGTTATGATCGGAATCTTAATCGTCACTCACCAGGAACTGGCCGAGGCTTTGCTGAGCGTCTGGGACCTGATCCTGGGGCGGCAGGAGGGCATCGGGGCTGTGTCCCTGGACCCCAGCGCCCCCCCGGAGGCCTCCCGTCAGCAGATCCAGCGCGGCCTGTCCCAGGTGAATGGCGGCAACGGGGTGATCATCCTCACCGACATGTTGGGGGGGACCCCATCCAATCTCACCCTGTCGTTCCTGCAAGAAGGCAAGGTGGAGGTCGTCACCGGCGTCAACCTGCCCATGCTTATGAAACTGGCCCACATCCGGGATCATCAAGACCTGCGGGAGGCCGCCTTAGCCCTGAAGCAATCCGGCCAGAAAGGGATTGCCGTGGCCAGCGAGGTCCTCAAAAAGAAATGACCCAGGAGGTCCTCATCCGCCGGGCCGGCCTGGCGGATGTCACGGCGATCTGGGCGATTGAAAAGGCATCCTTTCCCACCCCCTGGTCCCGGTGGTCCTTCCTGGGGGAATTGGGCCATCGGCACAGCCACACGCTGGTTATTGGCCCCGCCTCCCCCCAACCCTGGCAGACCTGGGCCTACCTCATTTTCTGGGTCGTGCTCGACGAGATGCACATCCTCAACCTGGCGGTGCACCCCGAGCACCGCCGCCGGGGCCTCGCCCGGCGGTTGCTGGCCGAGGGCCTGGCCCAGGCCCGGACCTTAGGGGCCGAACTCGCCTGGCTGGAGGTGCGGACGTCCAACCTCGCGGCCCAGGCCCTGTACGCCTCCTTCGGCTTCAAAGAAGTGGGCCGCCGCCCCCGCTACTACGACGATACCCAGGAAGACGCCTTGCTGTTGACTTTGGATTGGGGAGGTGAAAAGGGATGAAATATAGGTAAGTAAACTGAAAAATCCTGAGTTCACTTCATAAAAGCCTTCTCAATTGTTCTTCCGTTATTTCTAACTGTTTGAGAATGGCAGCCAACGTTCCGGTCTTAATTTTACCTCGGGGCATGGTGGTTACCAATCGCCCATTAGGGTGATAGACCAGGGTATGTCTTTTCCCCTCCCGAACCAGATACCCTAATTTAAGCGCAATCTTTGTCAGGTGCTTTGCGGTGAGATTCATTGCACCTGATGAGCTTCAGATTTCAATAAGCTTTCAGTTTCTAAGCACAATTCAAGGGCATCGATGATATTGTCGATGGCTTCCTGCTCATTGTCTCCTTGCGAAATTGCCGCCGGGATTTCTTTGCACTGGACGGTAACCCCACCATCTTCTATATCTGGAGTAAGGAGAACCGTGAATTCCATATTATTCACTTTAACTTTATGTTCTTTTGGATCAATTAGTTGACATAGATCCTTTTTAAGGTCACCTATTATGTCCTCAAGCGACAATGAAAAAACAAATTCCTTCTTTAGGGCATTGAATGCTTCGTGCGGATCCCGGGTCATAATAAACGTGTCAATCCCGTTGGTTAAATACCGCAACCCGGTTATGGCCTGACTTCCGCCATAAAAACCTAAAGCTCCACAAGATAATAGGCCTGGAGGGGCCATCACTGCTCTTCGCAAAGAAGTCAAGGTTTCCAAGCCGTTAGAGGAGCTTTTCTTAAGGAACCCTTTTCGCAAGAACCTTAAAATCGTCCGAATTTTCGGCAAACCAATCCCATGGGCTCTGAGAGTCTTGGCCACCTTAAGTTGCACCAAATCTTCGAAAGAATATTCTCTTCGGGAACCTTTCCCTGAGGATGATTTTACCGAGGAGCTAACCACCCCGATTTGGGCCCAGTGCTCCAATTGCATTCTCGATACCCCGGTCACCGCAATGACAACATTTCTTCCAAAGTTCATATCTAATATCTCCATTAAAACATACTATTATGTTTTTAAGCATATTTTAATGGATTGTCAAGGAGATAGTCATTAAGCAAAATACAGAAAGGAACTACCCAAAGAAAAGTGCTAATCATTTAAGGTGATTAGCACTTCCTCATTTTGCACTTCCAAAAACCTACGCCGTATTACACTGGCAGCCGCCCCCGCCCGGATGTTCCCGGGGGCTGGTGGTCAGGGTCTGCTTAAGGTATTTCTCCACCAGGGCCTCCGGGGCTTCCAGGGGGGCGCCGGCGATGACTTCGATGCCTTTATGGGCCAGGAGTCCCTGGGCCTTCTCCCCTAAGGCGCCGGCGATGACGTGGGTTATCCCCAGGTCATCCAGCCACTCGGGGAGGCCCCCGGGCTCCTGGGGCGGGCTGGGGATGAGTTCCTTGGAACCCACGGCGCCGTTTTTCACCGTGAAGACGGCGAAGTGGGAGGCGTGGCCGAACTTATCCGACAGCTTGCCGTCTTCCACCGGCAGGGCGAATTTCATCACCCCCGGCTCCCGGGTAACCGCAGGCGTTGCGGGCAGGGTCTCCAGGATATAATCCACGATGGGCTTGAGGGCCTGGAGGAAGAGGCTGTCGGCCTCCTTTACCTCCATGAGGAGGCCCTGGTCCGCGGCCTCCACCACCGCCGGGTCAAAGGGCAGGGCCCCCAGAAAGGGGACCTTGGCGGCCTGGGCGGTTTTTTGGCCGCCGCCGCGCTTGAACAGCGGCAGGTCCTTACCGCAGTGAGGGCAGGCGTAGCCGCTCATGTTCTCTACGATCCCCACCACCTTCATGTTGATCTTGTCGCAGAAATTGAGGGACTTGCGCACGTCCGCCAGGGAGATCTCCTGGGGGGTGGTGACGATGACCGCCTGGGCGCCGGGAATGGTCTGGGCCACGCTCATAGGCTCATCCCCGGTCCCCGGCGGGGAGTCCACCACCAGGTAGTCCAGGGACCCCCACTGCACTTCGCTGATGAACTGCCGGATGAGTTGGTGCTTCAAAGGCCCCCGCCAGATCACCGCCATGTCCCGGTCCCGCATGACGGCCTCGACGGAGATGACCTTAAGGTTGTCAAACAGGTCCGGGGGGAGGGCAAACTGGGCATGGGTCAGGTCCAGGGGTTGCTTCAGACCCAGCATCCTCAAGACGTTGGGGCCGTGGAGGTCCACATCCATCAACCCCACCTTGTTGCCCCGGCGGGCCAGGGCCAGGGCCAGGCTGACGGCGACGCTGCTCTTGCCGACGCCGCCCTTGCCGCTCATCACCACCAGCTTGTGGCGAATCTGCTTCAAGGCCCGGGCCAGTTCCCTTTCTTCCTGGTCTTTGGCGGTGGCATGATGAGCCGGGTCGCACCCCGGGCAAGACTTGGGGTCTTCGCCGCAGGATTGGGGATCGGCTCCGTGAGTGCATTTATCCATATATCAGGCTCCTCGTTAGGGTATTCAAAGAAAAACGGCAGCGGGCGGATATTACTTCCCCGCTGATTTCTTCCGGTTAAATTATCTCCTTTATG
>PEWM01000157.1:2836-4722 GCA_002779455.1 Deltaproteobacteria bacterium CG07_land_8_20_14_0_80_60_11 | reverse complement strand
GTTGGCATAGGGTATGTCGGCCCCCGACGGATCATCTTCCAGGGCGGCCGGATATCCTACAAAGACCGGCCAGTCGGAACATACGACCGGACGGGGAATGGGCAGATCAACGGCAAGCCCATTCAACTGCAAAAGGACGGGAACCTTTTCCTGTTGGTGGAGTTGCGCCCCGCGGCCTAAAAATTGAACACCTTTTCCCCCTGGGGGAGATGCGGTTTTCCCTTACGGGGGCCGTATTTCCCCTGGCGGGGCATTTGAGGAGGGAAGTAATGCCTTACTACAATTACGAAGCATTACGGGAACAAGCCCGGGGTTATTGGCCTCACATCCATCTATCCCTGGCCCCGCAATTGGAGGAGGCGCTGGAAAAAGCGCCCCGACACGTTTCTTGCCCCGTGCATGGGGGCAGGGACGGATTCAGACTATTTAAAGACCACACGGAAAACGGCGGTGCCATGTGCAACACCTGCGGGTCGTTTCCAAGCGGCTTCAGGGTCTTGCAATGGCTCCAGGGCTGGGATTTTCCCCAGACCCTGGGCGCGGTTGCCGAGGTTTTGGGCGGCAGCCTGCCGGATATCCGGCCTGTCAATGGCAACGGCAACGGGAATGGTCCTGCCAAAGGGCGGGATGACGAACGGCTGCTTCAGCGGTTGCGGCAAACCTGGCGGGACGCGGTGCCGTTGCAGGATGAGTGGGCGCAACCGGCCCGGCGCTACTTGATGCGCCGGGGAATATCGGCGGCAACGATAAACTCGACCAGGTGCAGATGTCATCCGAACCTGGCCTATTTTGTAATCCGCTTATTGCCATTGCTCCTAAAATAAGCTATAATTCATTAAAATAAATAGCTAAATGGAGCAAATATTGTGCAACAAGAAAGCCTGAGTCTCCTGGTATTTCAAAAAAGGTTTAGGACCGAAAAAGCTTGTCAGAAACATCTGTTTCAATTGCGTTGGCCTCAGGGTTATCGGTGCCCTCGTTGTCAACACGACCAGGCTTACTTTCATCGGCCGCGTCATTTATATGCCTGCAAGGCCTGCGGTTACCAGACTTCGCTGACGGCCGGAACGATTTTTCATAAGACCAGGACGCCCCTGCGGAAATGGTTCTGGATGATCTTCCTGATGGGGCGACAGAAAAGCGGTGCCTCCATGCTGTCTTTGCAACGAATCTTGGAGATCCGGACCTATAAAACGGTGTGGGTCATGGGGCATAAGATCCGCCAGGCCATGGCGGCGCGCGATAGTTCTTACCAACTGGCTGGGTTGATCGAGATGGATGATACCTATGTCGGCGGCCCCAAACCAGGCAAACGTGGCCGTGCCGCCGCGGGTAAATCCAAAGTCGTGGTGGCGGTAGAAACCCCGGGAGATAAACCACGGTTTGCCGCCATGCGCCAGGTGTCCAGGGTAAGTGGCGACGAGATTAAGGCGATGGCTCAGGCTTGCCTGGCACCAGAGGTGGTGGCCCGCACGGATGGTTGGCAGGCCTATCGGGTCTTGAACTCTGAGTCGAGTTCTCATGTACCTATCGTGACTGGTTCGGGAAAAAACGCAGTCAGATTGTTTCCCTGGGTCCATACCCTGATCGCCAACGTCAAAGGCAATATCCGTGGAGTGTATCATGGCGTCAGTGACAAGCACCTGCCCCGTTATCTGGCCGAATTTTGTTACCGCTTTAATCGACGCTTCTGGGAACCCCAAATGTTCAACCGGATGATTACTGCGTGTCTTAATGCTCAAACCGTTACCTTTTCGGAGCTAAGGCAATAAGCGGATTTTGTAAAAGGTCAAGGGGTGGTAGGCAAGTTCCCTGCTCTTCTGAGCCTGTTGTGTGATCAGCTGGGCCAGGCGGTGACTTTGCATCGGACCTACCTGACTCCGAAA
>PEWM01000157.1:0-2820 GCA_002779455.1 Deltaproteobacteria bacterium CG07_land_8_20_14_0_80_60_11 | reverse complement strand
TGGAACACCCCAAAAAGACCATGCCCTACCCGTCTTCTAGAAAACTGACGGGGGCATTAGTGAGGTTGGGGCAGCCGGAGAATGGGACCATAGGTCTGGCAGAAGGGATTGAGACCGCTCTGGCGGTCCGGGAAGCAACCGGCCAGGCCTGCTGGGCGGCGACCAGCGCCGCGCTGCTGGAAACGGCTGTTCTGCCGCAAAGCATCCGTCGCGTGGTGGTATGGGCCGACAACGACAGGTTAAAGGCTGGTCAGAAGGCCGCTCTGCGCCTGGCGGAGCGTCTAATCCGGGAAGGCCGGAAGGTTAAGGTGCAGATCCCAGACCGTCCAGCGGAGCATAAATCGTGGGATTGGAACGACGTGTTGGCCACTCAAGGTCCGGGCGGTTTTCCCGAACTGGGGTGGTTTTCCCGGATGAAAAAACTGCTCTTGGGTTGACGGTAGGCCAAAAAAGGGGGGATACCCACGGGCTCCCCCCTGCCCGCCGCCAGAAGATAACCTAACGGGCCGGGTGCATTTCCCCGGCCAGGAGGTCAACATGAAGATAACCAGCATCAGCATCAAAAATATCCTGGGCCTAGAAGCCCTTGAACTTGCTCTCACCGCTCCCATCAACCTGATTGTGGGCGAGAACGAGTCGGGGAAATCCAGCCTCCGGGACTCCATCCAATGGTGCCTCACCGGCCAGGCCCGGGGCCTAAAAACCCACCAGGACCAGGCTTACTTGATCCGGGAGGGCGCCAAGGCCGCGGAGGTCACCATCAGTCTTGGAGACAGTCGCGCCATTGCCAGAAAAAAGACCCCCAAGACCCCGGCCAGCGTTACCGGGCCGGTCCCGGGCGATCAGGTCATGGCCGGTATCCTTTGTGACCCGCTGACTTTCCTCTCCTGGCCCGATGACAAGCGGCGGGAGATTCTGTTCAGGCTGATTCCGGGGCTGAATCCTACGGCAGGAGAGATTGCCAAGCGGCTCTCTCTCGCCTGTGATGAACTCAAAGAAGGACCTTTGGGGAAGTGCATCCTTGATTTGGCGAAACTGGCTGCCTCCAAAGGCTTCAAGGACGCAGAAAATGAAGCCGTCACCCGTCGGCGCATCGCCAAACGTGTACGGGATGATGCCAAAGTGGAAGATCCGGAAACCCGGGCCACCATCGGGGGCAAGGTGTTTATCTTGCCTGATATCCAGCAGGCTGAGGTGCAGGCCGGGATAGACACCCTGCGGGCCAAACGAGACGATCTTTTGAAAAAGCGCGGCAAGGTGGAAGCGCAGACTGACAAGCTCCCCGAGATTGAATCGGAACTGGCGGCCATGGAAGAAAATCTTCCTGAGCCCCCGGACCCCGAGGAAATTGAGAAACTGGACAACGCCCTGAAGATCAACCGGCCGATCTTGGAAAAGCTTATCGCTGCGAACAAGGCCCTGGAAACCGGCAAAGCTGACCAGGTGTGGCCGGCGATGTGCCCCGTCTTTTCTGGCACCGGGCTGGTTTGTCCCAAGGCCGGAACAGTCGCGGTCCCAGGCACTCCATCCCCAGATCCCGCCAAGGTCGAGAAGTTGAGGGCCGACCTGAAAGAACAGCAGGAAGAAGTGGCCACCCTGGAAACCGAGCTCAAGGCCGCTCAGAACCAACAGGTAGATTTCGACCTGTTCCAGGCTGCTCACCAGGAGCTTTCTGCAAAGGTCGAAAAGCTCAATTCACAAAAGGCCAACTCCGAGGCTACGGCTGTCCTGGAACAGCAAATTGTCGCATTGGATGCCCGGATAAAGATCGGTTACGATCTCCTAGGCGCAGTGCGGGATTTCTGGAGTAAAAAGGAAGCGGCGGAGTCGGCTGCGGCCAAACGCACCGAAGCCGGAAAAGAAATCGTCCTTTACGATGTTCTGGCTAAGGCCTTGACCCCGAGCGGCATCCCGTCGCAACTCATCGCTGCGGCCCTGGAGCCGTTCAACAAGCGGCTCTATTTCGCCTCAAGTTACTTGTTCCCGGAATATGAGGACGGCCCCCTGGTGCTCACGCAAGACCTGAAGGTTTATCGGGGAACTACACCTTATGCCATTCTGAGTAAGTCCGCCAGCTATCGGGCGGGGATTTGTTTCCAGTATGCCCTGGCCACCCTGTCCGGCGCCCGCCTCCTGATGTTTGACGAGGCGGACATTCTGGACCCCGTGAACCGAGGCCAACTGATCGACTTCCTCCTGGCCGTGCACCGGGACTTCGATACTATCCTGGTGTTCGCCACGAGTGATCATGCTGATCCTTCCTTGGCGCCGGAGATTCAGGTCTGGTGGTTGGAGGAGGGGAGGATTAGTATGGTGATGGCGAAGATGTAGGAACAAGCGGCCGCTTGAACAATCTGCTTGACAGATTTGTAAAGATGCCTTATTTAAAAAGGAGAAGGACTATGGCTATGCCGAAACTTGATTTCGATTTTGTCGAAGATTTAAAGACCGCTGGAGCCAGTCATGAACTGGCCCAGGCGATACTCCGGGTTGTATCCGAAAAGCAGGTTGCTCAACTGGCTACTAAGGCCGATGTGGCTGATTTACGCACTGAGTTAGTCGAGACCCGGGAAGTCTTGCGAACCGAAATGGCTGGGTTGCGGGGTGAGATGGCTGAGAAGATGGCAGCTATTCAGACCAGACTGATTATCTGGATGATTGGCACCGCCCTTGGCATCGTGGCCCTGGTCGCGGGAATCTTGCAGTTGATGAAGTAGTGCAAATATACTTACAACGTAACTACTCAGGTCGTCCTCTAACATAATTTACAAGATGAGCAGGATCTTAGCAAGCCGGTAGTTTGTCCATGGCGGTAGTTTG
>PEWM01000230.1 GCA_002779455.1 Deltaproteobacteria bacterium CG07_land_8_20_14_0_80_60_11 | reverse complement strand
GCCGGTGCATTTCTTCCTGCCACTGGCGGAATGGCGCCCGGGGCGTTAGGGCCAGCACGGTTTTGTCGCCCGCCCGGCTGAGGACCTTGAGGGCGCCCTTTCCCAGGGCTCCCACCTCCTCCAGGTGCAGGAGGGGTTTCCCGGCCTGGTCCAGGAGTTCCAGGACAAAGGCCGGGGGACCTGCCGGGGCGCCGCCCGGAGGCAGGGTTTTTTCGCCTTCCAGCTTCTGAAAATTCCACAGAGCCATCTCCAGCCGCACCGCCGGCTGCTGGGTGGCCGCCTGGTCCGGCCCGGTGATCTTCCAGGCATCCTGGTCCTTCCGGGCGGTCCAGGTCTTGCCGGGGGTGCCCCAAACGACCTGGTGGACGGCGGGAATGGCCCCGGACCACAGGCGGCGGTCTTCCAAAGACGTGAGGCTCTTGCTGATTTCGCCGGCCAGGGCTGCATCCACCAGCACTACCGGCCCTCCCGCCCCTAATCGGGCGTAAACCGCATCGTCTTTTTTGGCCCCCAACCAGAGGGTCTGGTCCCCGGCCGGCGTTGCCACCATGATTCCGGTCTGGCGGTCCGGGACCAGGCCCAGGGGCGCTAAATTTTTGGGGAGGGGCTCCAGAAAATTCTTAACCCGGGCAATATGGAGGTCCCGCAAGAGTTTTTCCACCCGGTCGCCCCGCACCCGGAAGTCAGGGCGTCCGACCCAGCGCCAGGTCTGGGGGCCGGTCTTCTCCAGGGCCACTGCAATCTTGCGGCTCTTGACCCTGAGGCCCTTGACTTCGCCGATGATAAAGGCCAGCAGGGTCTTGTCCCTGAGGGCCAGGAGTTGGCGGTCCAGGGAATCCTTGCTTCCCGTGCTGATCGTGAGCAGGTGGGGGTCCTGGTCCCTGAGGACGTAATAATTCTGGTCTCCCGGGACCTTGGCGCCGATGGCCAACTGGTGCGGCTGCCCCTGGGCCGTGAATTTCACCACCAGGCCGGGTTTATCCAGCCCGAAGGGTTTGAGGTCCTTTTCCGCCCCCAGGTCCCGCTCCTTCCGGAGCCGGGCCAGGGTAGTCAGCATGGAGCCCACGACGGTCTGGTCGGCCTTGGTGTTCAGGGGGGCGGTGAGGCGCCAGACCTGGTCTTTTTTGACCAGGCGCACCTCGTCTTTACCCCGGACCAGGCTCAGGTCGCTGAAGCCGGTTTCCGTGAGGTGGAAGACTTTTTTGGCCTGTTCGTCCCGGGCGGCCTGTTGTTCCTGGCGCCACCGGAGGCCGGCGTAGGCCCCCGCCAGGATCAGGAAAATCACCACATAGGGGATCAGCCGCCGGGGAGTCATCGCCGGGCCCGCCGCCGCCGGTAGGCCCAGATGCCAGCCACCAGCATCACCAGGGGGGCCCCGACCAGGCTGGCCAGGAACAACGCCCAGATCTGCCCGCTTTTGAGGGTCAAGAGCTGCGCCTTGCCGGCCCCCCGCACCGTAATCTGCTCCATGGCCCGGGCCAGGAAGTTCGTGGTATTCAAAAACAGGTCCCCGTTGCCGAAGAGGTTGAAGAAGCTGTTGGCGGCGAAGTCCGCATCCCCGAACACCACCAGATAGGTCTTGTCTGCCGCGGGGGGCGGTGGCGCCGGCGCCCCGGCCCGGCCTGGCTCCTGGCCCCCCTTGGGAGGCGTCAGCTTGATTTCCACCTGGGCCGCCACCGTGAAGGGGCCCTTCTTGTCGGTCTTGGCATCGAAGGCGGCTTTCTCGGCCTTGATCCACTCTTTCCCCAGCTTCTCGTAGCTGGTGGACATGGTGGTGGCCAGGGCCAGCAGGGAGACGTCCGGATGGTCCTTCCTCAAGATCAGGGGCCGGGCCATGGGATAAATGGTGACCAGGTTGCTAAAATCCCGGGTGATCCTGGAGGGGCCGTACTGGGACACCAGGGGCATGACCGCGCTGAGTCCCAGGGACTGGCTCACCTGGTTGACGTCCAGGATGAGGCCGTTGTCCAGGTCCACGCCGTAGCCCGCCAGGAACCCCTGCAAGCCGCCGTCCTCAAAGGCCTCCAGCATGATGAGGAGCCGGCCGCCCTTCGACAGGAAGGCCTTCAGGGCCTGCACCTCGGTGGACAAGAGCGGCTTTTTCGGGCCGGCCACGATGACCAGCGCGGCATCCTGGGGGACCGCCCCCCGGCTCAGCAGATTGAGGGACTCGACTTCGTAGCCTTCGTTGTCCAGGGCTTTTTTAGCGACCTGGAACCCGCCGGGCTTGGGGTCATCCAGGTCCCGCTCGCCATGCCCGGCAAGAAAATAGACCTTCTGGCGCTCCTTCTTCAGGACCTTGCGCAGGGCATTGGTGATGGCGTTCTCGTCGGTCTGGTCGGCCATCTGGCGCCGGCCCTGGTAGTCCAGCAGCACGTTGCCGGCAAACCGGTACCCTGCCTGCTGGGCCTGGAGGGGCTCCCGCTCGGGGTCCACGAAGCGGTAGCTGACCTGGGGGTTGTGGTACTTATAGAGCTGCAAGACCTCTTTGGCGCCCTGGCGTTCCCCGGCCCCCTCGGCCAGGAAAACCGTCAGGGTGAGAGGTTGGGTGACCTCTTTGAGCAAGGCCTTGGAGACGGGCGACAAAGACTGGGCCTGCTCGAAGGTGGTGTCCCAGCGCATCGGGCGCCAGTTGGCCAGCAAGCCCGCCAGGACCAGGGTCCCCAACACCAGCAGCACCGACGCCACGGAGCCGGCGCCATACAGGACGCGGCGTTTTTGGAATAGATCTCTCCAACTCACGGTTAAGCTCTCCAGCGCCGGGATTCCAACTGTCTCTTGGTGAGAAAGAGGAAGAAGTAGATGAAACTCAGGCAGTACACCAGGTCACGGGTGTCGATCACGCCCCGGGTGAAGTTTTCGTAGTGGTCTAACAGGGACAGGGATTTAAGGACTTGCCCCAGGCCGCCGGCCCCCAGCTCCTGGACCCAGCCGATGATCCAGAAGAGGAGCAGCAGGGCAAAGGCCACCACCCCGGCTACGATCTGGTTCTCGGTGAGGCTGGAGGCAAACAGCCCCAGGGACAGGCAGGCGGCCCCCAACAGGACCAGACCCAGGTAGCCTGCGCCCAGGGCGCCCCAGTCCAGCCGGGTAAACAGGCCCAACACCAGGGGATAGCCGGCCGTAAAAGCCAGCAGGATGAGATAGATCAGCATGGCGGCGCCGAACTTGCCGGCGATCACCGCCCAGTCCGTCAACGGGTAGGTGAACAGCAGCTCCGCCGTCCCGGAACGCTTCTCTTCGGCCATCAGGCGCATGGTGATGAACGGCACCAGAAACAGCAGGATGATGCCCAGGACCGCAAACAGGGGCCGGAAGACCATCTGCAGGGGATTGAGCTGGGCGGCGATCTGGGGGTTGCCGGCCTGCTGGGCCGCCTGGAAGCTGATAATGCTGTAGTAGACGACGTTGGTGTAGAAAAAATATCCCGCCAGGAGCAGAAAGAAAAACCCCGTGATATAAAAAATCGGGGTGGCGACATAGATGGTCAATTCTTTCCGCACCACCGCCAGCCAACCTCTGATCTGCATCATGACTCTTCTTCCGTGGTTTCTTCCGTTACCAGATTGATGAACACTTCCTCGAGGGTGAACTCCTGGGCCTTCAATTCGAGGAGCTGCCAGCCCCGCTCTACCACCACCCGGGCCAGCTGCGGGCGCAGTTCATGGCCGTTGCCGGCCTCCACCAGGTATTTCCCCTCTCCCTGGCTGAGCACCCGGTTCACCCCGGCAACGGCGGCAAGGGCGGCCGTGACCTGCTCATCCGGTCCAGCCACCGTCATCAGCACCCGGGACCCCTGGCCCAGCTGCCGGGAGAGGTTCTCCGGGGTGTCGCTGGCCACGATCTGGCCCCGGTTGATGATGATCACCCGGTGGCACAACTGGCTCACCTCCGGCAGGATGTGGCTGCTCAGCATCACCGTGTGGGCGCCCTCCAGGTTCTTGATCAACTGGCGGATTTCCACGATCTGGGAGGGGTCCAGGCCGATGGTGGGCTCATCCAGGATGAGCAGCGGCGGCTGGTTGATCAGGGCCTGGGCCACCCCGAGCCGCTGGCGGAACCCCTTGGACAGGGCCGCCACCATTTTGCCCCGGACCTCTTCCAGGCCGCAGGCCGCCGCCACCCGGTCAACTTCGCCAGTTTCGGCCTTGGCCGCAACCCCCTTGGCCCGGGCGGCGAACCGCAAGAACTGGGTCACGGTGAGGTCGGGGTAAATGGCCACGTTCTCCGGCACGTACCCCAGGGAGCGCCGCACCGCCAGGGAGTCGGTGACGCAGTCGTAGCCGTTGATCCGGGCCGTACCCGCCGATGGCGCCAAAAATCCCGCCAGGATCTTCAAGGTGGTGGTCTTGCCGGCGCCGTTGGGGCCCAGGAAGCCCACGATCTCCCCGGCCGCCACCTGGAAATCCAGGCGGCTGACGGCCAGTTGCGGA
>PEWM01000207.1:1134-16818 GCA_002779455.1 Deltaproteobacteria bacterium CG07_land_8_20_14_0_80_60_11 | reverse complement strand
GCCCAACATACCCGCACCGCCTCCGATGGCCGCGCCGGCCGCCGGCGAACCCGCCGCCCAGCCGATGAGGGCGCCGCTGCTGGCGCCGATGGCGCCGCCGCTCAACACCCGCTGTTGGGTATTGGACATGCCGGAGCAACCTCCAAAAAACAGGGCTGCTACCACCAACAGGATAACCATCTTTTTCATTGAGTCCTCTCCTGAAAGGTTAAGGTGCTCAAGCACAGGTTACCACCAGTTTCACCGGTAGCCGGCTGTGGTTGGAGGGGTCCTGGACCCGGGGGGCCGGAAGAGAAGGGACCCGCACACGTTGGGGAGGGGAAGGTGAAGGTCAGGGTGAAAAACCGGTTCACCACGACGTTACCCGGAGAATGAGGGGGATGCCCTCATGGCCGGCCCTGCGATTTCTCATACTGGTCGTAAGCATACCCTCCCAGCAGGCCGGCTCCCCCGCCGATAGCGGCGCCGCAGGCCGGGCAGCCCGCCGCCCAGCCGATGAGGGCGCCGCTGCTGGCGCCGATGGCGCCGCCGCTCAACGTCCGCTGTTGGGTGGTGGACATGCCGGCACAGCCGCCCACCAAAAGCGCCGCAACTATGACCACGATAGCCGCCTGTTTCATTTTTTCGTCGTCCCTGGCGCAGCCTCCGCCGGGGAGGCCTTGATCAACTGCCCCAGGACCAACTCTATCACCGGAGTGCCCACCTTCCCGGGATGGTCATGGTAGTACTTGTCCACTTCCTGGATGATCTGCATGACGGTTTTTCTCTTCATCTCATCCACAAAGACCCGGGAGACACAAGCCAGCTTCCGGCTCTTGGATGCTGCGGCCTCGTAGTCGGCCAGATTGCCGATGCCGAAAATATATCCGGCTTTGCCGTCCTGGGTTACCTGCTGCCAATGGACGCCGTTCCACAAAAAGGCCTGGTTGGTGTCCACCGCCGGGGCGGCCGCGGCCAGGGCGCCAACCATGACCCCCACCACTAACAGGATAAGCGCGGTTTTCATCATTTTTTCCTCGCCGCGGGAGCCGCGCAGAGCTTGGTGCAGCGCTGCATAATCACGGCGATCACCGGCATATCCATCTTGCCGGGATTCTCTTGATAATATTTATCCACCTCCGCGATCACCTGGGCAATGGTTTTCGTCTTCAGCTCATCGACAAAACCCTTGGAGATGCAAGGGGGCGGGGCGGAGGTGGAGCCCGCCGCGGCGGTTTCGAAATCCGCCATGTTGCCGATGCCTTTGACATAGGCCACCTTGAGGTCGGGGCTCATGTCTTTCCAGTGAGTGCCATCCCACAGAAACCCTTTCTCCGCGGCCAGGGCCGCGGTGGCCAGAGCGCAGAGCATCATTAGCGCTGAGACACATGCTATACCCCTAAATTTCATGGGCTTACCCTCCTTGACTGAGGAAATTATGTGCCTGGCAATCCTTAACCTTCATCAGGGCCAGCCTGCTGCTTGGGCACTGCTTCCGGCGGCTTTTTCTTTTGGTTTTTCAGGCTTTTTTTCTTGACGACTTTTGGAGGTTTCGTGCCGGTCTCTTTTTTAGCCGCAACCTTTTTCTGGGCCTTTTTCTGGGCCTTTTTGTCAGCCTTGGTTTTGGCCTTGGGTTTCACCTTCCCCACCTCCGTTTGCTTGGGGGCGGCCGGTTCGCGGGTTTCCGGCTGGGCCAGCGGCTTCTGGCCCTCCAGCATGGGGGGCACTGCCGGCGGTTCTACTTCTCGCTGAGCCCTGGCGCCCTGCAGGCTAAAAAGCAATAACCCGGCACTGGCCAGGGTTATGAATTTTTTCATGGCGATTTTAGGAACCCTCCCCTGCGCGTTGGGCTGTGTGCCCTGGCCCGGGATTCGATCCCTCGTGGATCGAACCCCGAACCGGTGCGCGTGCAACTGAATTTTTATTCCTCGACTTTGGGCTTCTTGGTCTTCTTGGTGGTTTTGGGCTTCTTGGTCTTCTTGGTGGCTTTGGCCTTCTTGGTCTTTTGGGTCCCTTTCACTTCAGGGACCGGCGGCGTTTCCGCCGGGGCAGTGACGGAAGGCGCCGTAACCGGCGGAACTGCCGGAGCAGCCGGGGTGACCGGGGTCTTATCCTGAGCCAGAGAAGCTCCCTGGAGGCTCAGCAGGAAAACCCCAACACTAGCCAACGTAACGAGTTTTTTCATGTTCCCCCATCTCCTTAAAAAAAGACTTAAAATAATTGGTGGTGGCGGTGCAGGGACTTGAACCCCGGACACTGCGGATATGAGCCGCATGCTCTAACCGACTGAGCTACACCGCCATTACTTAAGGAGAATATATGCAGCAATGCCGGTTCTGTCAAACAAAATTGCGGAGCCTGGCCCGCCGCGCCCGGCGGATTGATTCCCGGCCAGGCCCACCGGAAATCCAGGATTTTTCAAGCCTGCGCCTAATGCGCCGTTGACGGCCCCGCTTGGGTCACCCGGCCAGAATGTTGGGCAATTGGGCAAACCGCTGGAGAAGAAAATCCGGGGACGCCGCGGTCAGGGAGTCCAGGTCCCCGTAGCCATAGGTGACGGCCGCGGTGAAGGCGCCGGCCTCCCGGCCCGCCTTGAGGTCCGCGGTTTTATCCCCCACCATGAGGCTGCGGGAGGGTTTTACCCCCAGATCGGCGGTCAGGGCCAACAGGTGATCAGGCGCGGGCTTCAGGGGGAGGCCCTCGCCGCCCCCCCGGATGGCCGCGAAAAACCGGACGATGTCGATAGCCTCCAGAGTCTGCCGGGTCAGGCGCTGGAGTTTGTTGGACAAAACCGCCAATTTTCTCCCGCCCACCAGCGCCAGGGTCTCCGGCACCCCGGCATAGAGGCGGGTCAACTCCCCGTTGTGAAGGGTGTAGTGATCCAGATAAAGCTGCAGGCACTCCTCCACCCGGTCCTGATGCGCCGGCCCCACCAACCGCTCGATGAGTTTCCACTCCCCCCCGCCGATCATCCCCCGAATGGCCTCCGGGGAGTGTTCCGGCAGCCTCAGGCGGCGGCAGGCGAAGTTAGCAGCCGCAACTATATCCGGCAAGGTGTCGGCCAGGGTGCCGTCCAGATCAAAAACGATGAGGTCCACCGCAATTTTTGGCGTCATAGGATGCCTATAATTCTGCCAGTTCGCGTGAATTGCGGGTCAGGGAGCCCCGCCAGAGAGCAATCGTGGGAGTTTTCGTAGGGGCGGGGGATTAACTAAGTTCCTAATAAGACCCTTAAATCCCCATTTAAAAAGACGACTATATACTTCGCAAACCCTATAATTCAAGACGGAGGCTTTTTCTGGTATATTTTGCCTGTCTGTATGGGGATATAGGAGGGGGTGTTTCTGGCTTAATTCCTGAAAATAATTGCTCAACGGTTAATATCTGAAGTCTTGCAAAAGATTTATTAAGTGTAGTTGATTTATAAAACCCCTTTATCACTGCCTCTTTCTCCATTGGCTTTGTAGGGTTGTCTAATGTAATAAATATGCCTATAGGTGATTCCTCTCTATCTATAACATGACCTAAATCTCTTATATCTTTAACAGAGACACTTCCACTTTTTACTTGTATTATTGCCTTTTTAATCTTATCTTTTTCATCAGAAAAATATAAAAATCCATCTATTCCAGTATCAGAACCCTTCTTTTTGTCACCATACGGCCGAGCGCCTTCAATAAGAGATAGTGTCCACCATTGAAATTGATAACGGTTTTCTGATGCAAGCTGTTTTGCCCCCGCTAAATCTTCAGGCTCTCCGATAACCTGATAATCTTTATTAGCTTGTAATCCAAACATATCTTTTAATCGGCTTTTTATTAAATTAATAGCAAGGTGGGTTATATCAATTCCTATCCATCGTCGGTTTAAGCGGTTAGCAACGGTAATTGCAGTACCACAACCGCAAAATGGATCAAGCACTATATCTTCCTCTTTACTGCTTGCCCTTATTATTCGTTCTAAAAGAGCTTCAGGTTTTTGAGTTTGATAGCCCAACCTCTCTCTATCTCTCGGTGATAGCCAGCGAACATCTTCGTCTATACCAGCATTAGTACCCAATACTGTTCCCCCTGTATACGGCTGAAAAGCCCATATATCAGGAGTTGGCACTCCATCTCCTGGTTTCAGATATCTTTCATAAATCGGCCATGCCTGCCCAGGAACTATTTTGATACATCCCAATTCATATAAAAAATCTAACTTTTGATGTTGGGTAAGTTGTGAAATATCATCCTCTATGTCTTCAATTAATGCTTTTGGTATGGCCCAATGTCTACCTTTTGCACTCGGATCAACTCCGCGCCAAGGTTGTCCCGATTCTCCCTTTCTGAGTCCGGAACCTGTTAAAACATTTCCATAATATTGACTGCGATATCCTCTTTCATCTTTGACAAAATATTCTTCAACATGCCCCTTCATATATGGTCTTTTGGGATAATTCCACAAATATTGATCGCTCATGGAATAAAATAAAATAGTATCGTGTATTGGTGAATAGCGGCGTGCTAAGTGAGAACCAGTCCTTCGCCAAATAATTTCACTTCTAAAATTCTTTGCACCAAAAATAGCATCTAATAAAATTTTCAAGTAATGACTTGCAGTAGGATCACAATGTAAATAAATGGACCCTGTATTTTTTAAAACCCTTTTCATCTCTAATAACCGTATACACATCATTGTCAGATATGCCATTATATCATTTTTATGCCCTACGAAGTTTCTAAAACTACTCATTATCTCAATAACAGCAACCGGCGCTTCTTCTAATATTCTGGTAAATGTTAGTTCTGTTTCTTTAGTCCAATGCCATGTATCTTCAAAAGCTGTCATTTGAGCTTCCGATGGTTCTCCCGTAAGTTCCTTATAAAGCACATTATAATTAGCTTTTGAATTGAATGGTGGATCAAGATAAATTAAATCCACAAAATTATCCTTTATGTGGCGCATCATAATTAAATTGTCGCCATAATAAAGAACATTTAGAGACATATTATTTGTCATTCTTGGAACTTTTGGGTTTTTTATTATGGGTTTGTCAAGTATACAATCGCCTTTAAAAAGGGGGACTTGAGACACCCGGCCTTCAAGATAGGCTCTTTTTATACCATACAATTTATGGATCGCGTCGCTAAATGTTTGGCCCGCCCCCGCCCGGATAGATATCCTGATAGGCGGGCAGGACTCCCAGGCCGGCAGCGCTCTGCACGGCCCTGAGGATGGCCTGCTCCAGGGCGGCTTCCGCCAGCACCCCCACAACGTGCAGATCGGCGCTCACCTCGGGGTGGGCCAGGACGAAAACCACGTCCCCGTCAAACAGGGTGTGGACCGGGCGGATGGTGCGGGCCAGGGCGTTGTGGCCCATCTGGGCGACTTTCTGAGCCTGTTCCCGGGTGAGCCTGGCGTTGGTGGCCACCACCCCGATGGTGGTATTGGGCTCGGCGAACCGGGTCCGCACAAAACCCTGGCGAAGCATCATCACGGTGTTGACGAACTCATGACTGTCAGGGTCCCGGCGCGCCCCGGCCAGGATGGTCCCGGTCTCCGGGTCCACCACGTCGCCAAAGGCGTTGACCACCGCCAGGGCCCCCACGCGCAGACCCTGGGGGCCTTCCAGGAAACTGGTGCCCAGGCCGCCTTTGGTGGCCTGTTGCACCCCCAACAGCTTGCCCACGGTGGCGCCCACGCCGGCGCCGACGCTGCCGTCCCCCTGGGGTTGGCCGGTGGCGGCCTGGCAGGCGGCATAGCCCATGGCCTTGTCCGGACGCCGCCGGCAGTTGCCCACCGACAGGTCATAGATCACCGCCGTGGGTACGATAGGCACCCGGGTAATAGCCACATCGAACCCCCGGCCCCGCTCTTCCAGGTATTCCAAGGCGCCCCCGCCGGCGTCCAGCCCAAAAGCGCTGCCGCCGGCGATGCAGACGCCGTGAATTTCATCCACGATATGCAGGCCCACCAGGGCGTCCATCTGGCGGGTGCCGGCGGCGGACCCTCGAATATCGGCGCTCCCGATGGTCTGCGGCGGGCAGAGGATAACGGTGCAGCCCGTGAGACCCTCAAAATCATTGGCATGGCCCACTAAAAATCCCTGAACCCGGGTAATCATTGCCGCGGCTCGCCCCCGGAGGCCGGCGGAACCATCTGGACGGACCCGCCCGTGATGGTGAGGAGATACAGCAAGGTCTCCTCCTCCCGCTGGTCGTTGAATCTCTGGAACCAGGGGAGCCCCGGAACGCCCTTGATGGCCAGCAACTGTTGGGGGAGCGCCATCCGGCTCAGGGCCTGGGGCGACTCCGCCACCCGCGCCATCACCCGGAACACCGTATAACCCTGGGCCGCCAGGTAGTCCGGTTCCTCGCCGTACTGCTGCCGGTAGTCGGCAATAAATTTCTGCACCTCGGGGTTGGGGTCCCCGGCATAAAAGGCGTCAGGAAAGATCACCCCTTGCAAGGCAGTCAGCTGGGCAGCAGGGACTTTGGCGTTGTTGAGAAGATTGGTGCCCAGCAGTTGGACGCCCTTGAGAGAGGTCCCGGCCAGTCCCCCGGCGATGGCGGCCACGACCGCGGCGTCGTCGGGAATAAACAGGGCGGTGGCCACCGGCGCACCTTCCGCCTGGGGCTGGAAACTCTCAGCCAGGGCGGCCAGGGTCGGCCCGAACTCCTGGGAGCCGGGGCTGTAAAAGACCTGGGCGGTCAGCTCACCCCCCCCGGCCGCCACCTCCTCCTGGAAATTCTGGGAAAAGGTGCGCCCGTAGGAGGAATCGGGGTAGAGAATGGCGAAGCGCTTGATCCCCATGCTGACTGCCTGGCGCACCAGGGCCCGCACCTGCTGGCGGGGCGTCAGGAAGGCTTGAAATATCCAGTTGCCGGTCTGGGTGAGGCCATCCTTCTGGGACAAGGCGATGAGGGGCACCGCCGCCGCCTGGGCCGCGTCCGCCGCACTCTGCGCCACGGCCGACGACAGGGGTCCCAGGATGGCCAGCACGCTCTCATCCTGGGCCAATTCCCGGGTGATGGCGGCCGCGGTCAAAGGGTCCGTGCCGGTGTCCCGGAAAACCAGCTTCACCGAGGCCTGTTTGGCCGCCAGCTCCATGCCGCGCTGCACCCGGAAACCGATGTTGCTCAACTGGCCGCTCAAGGGCAAGAGGCAGCCCACCGCCACCTTGCCCCCGGCCAGGAGCCGCTCGGCCCCGGCGGCCTCAGGGCTGATGGGAAAGCGCTCTTTGAGGGTGGCCACCCATTTGCGCGCCTGCTCCGATTGGCCGGAGTCCTGGGACAGGCGGGCCAGGCGCAGGAGCAGGGCCGCGCTGAGGGGATTATCCCGGTAGAGGGCCGCCAGCTGCTCCAGTTCCGCAACCGTGGCCTGCTCCAGCAGGCGCGTCTTCAGGTCCTCAAACCACTCCGGGTCCCCGGAGGCCAAATCCTGGGCCGCCAGGCGGAGGCGGGCAAAGGCCTGGGGGACCTGGCCCTGTTTCAAGGCGATCTCGGCCATCAGGGCCTGGGTGGAGAACCACAGAGACCGGGGCAGATCGGTGGCCGCCGTGAGGCTGTCCAACACCTGGGCCGCCTGCTGGTACTCACTCAGCTTGAAGTAGGCCCGGCCGATGCCGTAACGGGCCTTGAGTCCGGCCTCCGGCGCGGGCTGGCGGGCTAAAATACTCTGGTAGCGCCGGAGGGACCCTTGCCAGTCCCCCAGGAGACCCGAAATCTCCGCGGCCCGGACCCGGGCGTCCATGGCCCGGGACCCCTGGGGATAGCGCTCCAGGTAATCGCCAAATTGCTGATAAGCCTGACGATAGGCCTGGCGGCGGTAGCTGGCTTCGGCTTCTTGAAAGAGGGCGGTACCGGTCTTCTGGACCTGAGGGGCCGGGCGCTCGGCAGGAAAGGGGGGCGGCATGGCGGCGCAGGCCGGCAGCAGCGCCATGAGCAGGAACAGGACCGCGAGCTTTCGAAACATAAGGTGCCTTTGCAGCATCGGGTAGAGAGAAGGAATGTGAGGGGGGCGTCGGGGCATGTAGGGGCGGCGCCTTCACCGCCCCTACCCCGCCCTCCCCTCAAGCTCCCAAGTAGCGCCCTGTAGGGGCAACCTATGAGTCCGCCCTTTCTTCACCGCGGGGGCGTACACGCAAGGGCGCGCCGACAAAAAATATAAGGGGTCGGGAGCTGCGGGAGGGGGCTGGACTGGCGCCCCCGGCGCCTCTGGCCCCCTCCCGCAGGTGTCATGAGCTTCTCCGGTTCTACTTCACTTCCTCGAATTCAGCCTCCACCACTTCTTCTTCGGGCTTCTTGGCCTTCTCTTCGTGGCCATGGCCCGCGCCCGCGCCAGCCCCGGCGCCCGGGTCCGGGCCGGCCGCGCCGGTCTTGGCGTACATCTGTTCCGCCAGCTTGTGGGAGGCCTTCATCAGCTCCTCGCTCTTTTGCTTGATGGCGTCCAGGTCGGTCCCTTCCATGGCGGTCTTGAGGGCCGCAAGGTGGCTTTCGATGTCGCTCTTGGTGGCCGCGTCCACCTTGTCCCCCAGGTCGGTCACGGTCTTCTGGGTGGTGTAGATCAAGGTATCGGCCTGGTTGCGGGCCTCGATCAGCTCCCGCTTCTTGCGGTCTTCCTCGGCATGGAGTTCGGCATCCTTGATGAGGTTTTTGATCTCCTCTTCCGCCAGGCCGCTGGAGGCGGTGATGCGGATGGATTGTTCCTTGCCGGTGCCCATATCCTTGGCGGAGACTTGGACGATGCCGTTGGCGTCGATATCGAAGGTGACATCGACCTGGGGAATACCCCGGGGCGCCGGCGGAATGCCGAACAGTTCGAACCGCCCCAGCGTCTTGTTATCCCCGGCCATATCCCGTTCGCCCTGGAGCACATGGATGGTCACCGCGGTCTGATTGTCCGCCGCGGTGGAGAAGACCTGGTTCTTGCGGGTGGGGATGGTGGTGTTGCGGTCGATGATCCGGGTAAAGACGCCTCCCAGGGTCTCGATCCCCAGGGACAGGGGGGTAACGTCCAGCAGGAGGACATCCTTCACCTCCCCTTTGAGGACCCCGGCCTGAATGGCGGCGCCCACCGCCACCACTTCATCGGGGTTCACCCCCTTGTGGGGTTCCTTGCCGAAGATCTCCTTGACCTTCTCCTGGACCTTGGGCATGCGGGTCATG
The DNA here is from genome assembly GCA_002779455.1 of Deltaproteobacteria bacterium CG07_land_8_20_14_0_80_60_11. GTDB lineage: Bacteria > Desulfobacterota > Desulfobaccia > Desulfobaccales > 0-14-0-80-60-11 > 0-14-0-80-60-11. The sequence goes on along the minus strand of PEWM01000207.1, from coordinate 7,690 downwards.
CCCCCCACCAGGATGACTTCGTCGATGTCCTTGGGCGTGACCTTGGCATCCTGTAAAGCTTGCTGACAAGGCCCCGCCATTTTGTCGATAAGGTCCGCCGCCAGGCCCTCCAGCTTGGCCCGGCTGAGCTTGATGAGCAGGTGCTTGGGACCGGAGGCGTCGGCGGTGACGAACGGCAGGTTGACTTCGGTCTCCATGGAGGTGGAGAGCTCCATCTTGGCCTTTTCAGCCGCTTCTTTCAGGCGCTGCAGGGCCATCTTGTCATGGCGCAGGTTGATGCCCTGTTCCCGCATGAACTCATCCGCCAGGAAGTCGATGACCCGCTGGTCGAAGTCGTCGCCGCCCAGGTGGGTGTCGCCGTTGGTGGATTTGACCTCGAAGACGCCTTCGCCGATCTCCAGGATGGAGATGTCAAAGGTGCCGCCCCCGAGATCGAACACCGCGATGCGCTCGTCCTTCTTTTTATCCAGGCCGTAGGCCATGGAGGCGGCGGTGGGCTCGTTGATGATCCTCAGCACCTCAAGCCCGGCGATGCGGCCGGCGTCCTTGGTCGCCTGGCGCTGGGCGTCGCTGAAGTAGGCCGGGGTGGTGATTACGGCCTCGGTCACCTTTTCGCCCAGATACTCTTCCGCGGTCTGCTTCATCTTGGTGAGAATCATGGACGAGATCTCGGCGGGGGAATAGACCTTGCCCCGGATGTCGATGTGGGCGTCGCCGTTCTCCGCCTGGACGATCTTGTAGGGGAGGATCTTCAGGTCCCGCTGCACTTCCGGGTCGCTGAATTTCCGGCCGATGAGACGTTTGACGGAAAATACGGTATTCAAAGGGTTGGTGATGGACTGGCGCTTGGCGATCTGCCCCACCAACCGTTCGCCGCTCTCGGTAAAGGCCACCACGGAAGGGGTGGTGCGGGTCCCCTCCACATTCGGGATGACCTTGGGCTCGCCACCTTCCATAATAGCCACACAGGAATTGGTGGTGCCTAAATCGATGCCGATAACCTTGGACATTTAGTTCTCCTCCTGAACCGTCGAGTCGTTTGGACCTGACGTATTTTCGTTTGGGGTATTGCGGGCCACCACTACCATGGCCGGCCGGAGCAGGCGCTGATTCATGAGGTAGCCCTTCTGTAATTCTTTGATGACGCGGCAATCCGGGACCCCCGGGGCCTCTTCCTGCATCATGGCGTTATGCAAAGCCGGGTCGAAGTGCTGGCCCACGCTGTCAAAGGGAGTGACGCCGAACCGGTCCAGGACCTTGAGAAAACCCTGGTAAACCCTCTCAATGCCTTCCAACAACGCCTCCGGCGCCTCCAACTGCCGGCCGTGGTCCAACGCCCTTTCCAGGTTGTCCACCACGGGCAGGAGTTCTTTGATGAGGTTCTCGTTGGCGAATTGGAGGAGTTCCGCCCGTTCCCGCTCCTGGCGCTTTCTCAAATTTTCCATATCCGCGGCCAGCCGGAGCAGGCGGGTATAGTTCTCTTCGGCTTCCCCGGTCTTTTCCAAAAGCTTCTGGTGCAACTCCGCCAGGTCCCCCGAAACTTCCGGGGATTCATGGAGGACCTCGGGCGCGGCCTTCTCCTCCCGGGACTTCGATTCAGGCGATCCCTTTATGAAGGAATCGGATTTGGATAAGTTCATAAAGCCCTTTCTCCTTGTCATAACTGCCAACCACCTAAAACTTTTATGAAAAAATGAAAAACATAAACCCTGGCGACCGCCTCCCTGAGACGGGCCCGGGGCGAAAAATTCACGTCTAACGCTTGGTGAGCAGGCCCGTGACCAGGGAGGCCGTGTACCGCACAATGGGGACCAGCCGGGCGTAATCCATCCGCATGGGACCGATGACTCCCAGGCTGCCCAAGGCCGTTTGCCGGGAACCGTAGGAGGTGGCCACCAGGGACAACTGCATCTCCGGAAACTGGTCCTCCGGACTGATAATAATCTGCACTCCCTGGGCCGCCATGGTTTGATCCAGCAAAGTGACCAGATGGTGTTTTTCTTCAAAGGCCCTGAAGATGCTCCGGATCTTGTCCACATCGCCGGTGAATTCCGGGTAATCCAGGATATGGCTGGTACCTTCGATGTAGAGATCTTCGGCCTCGTCATTTTGCAGGGCCTGCCGGCTGAGGCTCAGAGCCTGCGAGACCATCTTGTCGAACAGGTTCTTTTCTTCCTCCATCTTGACCAGAATCCGTTGCCGGGACTCCTCCAGGGTCAGGTTCTGACAGAGCTCGTTGAGATACCGGCTGAAGCGGTCCAACACCTCCTGAGGAAAACGGCTCTCGGTGCGGACGAATCGGTTCTGAACCTGATTGTCCTGGGACACCAGGACCGTCAGCACCCCATCCCCACTCAGATTGATGAACTGAATATGCTTGAGGCGCATGCCCTGGGGGCGGGGGCCCAGCACCAGGGCGGGATGTCCGCTCGCCAGGGAGAGCACCCGGGAGGCCTGGCGGAATAAATCTTGCGGCTCATGGGCCGGCGGCGAGAAGCCCTCCTGGATCTGCTGCTGCATGGACCGGCCCAAGGCCTGGACGGGCAGGACCCGGTCCACGTAATACCGCAAGCCCTTGGGAGTGGGGATCCGTCCGGCCGAGGTGTGGGGCTGGCTGAGGTACCCCCGCTCTTCCAGGTCCAGCATAAGGTTGCGGATGGTGGCCGGCGAGAGGTTAAGGCCCGAGGTCTTGGCGACAGTCCGCGACCCCACCGGTTCCCCGGTAACGATGTACTGGGCGACCACGGTTTTAAGGACCCAGGTATCCCGCTCCCCCAGGAGTTCCATGACGCGGTTCTGTTCCATTTTCAAACTTTTAAGTTAATAAGAATAAGGGGATTTGTCAAGAGATATGGGGATTGTTCACGACTTTAAGACAGGCAAAATCAAGCCCTAAGAAGGCTGGCTTTTTGGCGGTTTCTTTCTATGATAGGAGCATATTTTGCAATTGCATTCTGGGCCAGTAAAATGTCTTACACCAACGACAACCCCGTCTTTTCTATCTGCCCTTTGGAAAATCCAAGAAAATAATTCATCTTTTTGATTTTCTAAATATCTCCTAAGCGCATAACTACACACATCAGCAATTTGAACCATGCTGGTTAGCTGACTATCAACGAATAATGGAGTTTCGATAATTTGAGTAATTGTAGTCCAAAAAGTACCGGCTCTGTGAAATTCCTTCATTAATTCGGTATGTTTTTTTGATACTGTTTCATTATTATCATGAATTACTAATCCCAAAAAACGCTCACCAGTAGCCTTACATTGTATTTGTAGGTATTGCTCGAAACGAGAAACTACTTGTTCAAACCCTTGAGTTACAACATTATGACCTACCCTAACTGGATCGAAAATGAATTTTATCAACACATTCTGCAAACAACCGTGCAAAGTGCCATCTTGAAACTCGTTTACTAATGTCTAATATGCACTGTTTTCTTTCGACATAATTTAAATGTATGTAAGGTTTAGTTTTACTATAATTCTTTTTTGTTTGTTTATATTGCGCTGGTTTTCCGCTTCTCTGTAAATTCAATAATTTTATATTTCTTAATTTTTCGACTTCATATATTCTTTGTTCTTTATTTAATTGTTCGAAATTAATTATCTTGGTTTGTTCAGGATATTCTCTCAGCATCCAACCAGTATGTATTTCAACCTCTGGTAAAGAATATTTCTTTTTTATTATGATATATCCATATCGCATGATTTCCATTTATCTATTGGAATTGCAAGACCAGCTAAGATAAAATGAGATGTATTGCCAGGGCTTTCGGGGGTTCCTGATTCATCAATATAGCAGAGGAACATTACACACCCTTTTCTATGTGCATTTGTGAAAATATTGGGGAAAAAAAGCGACTGGGGTTAGGGGCTGAAAGCCCCCCGACGAGACGCTAGCGACTCATCCCAGACGCATATATAAATTAAATCTCATTGACCTTTTTGTCAAGAAAAAATTTGCAAGCGCTTGCAAAAATCCTGTCAAGCATCCCGATTGGTTCTGTATAAATTTCATACTCTGCCATACCCAAAATCAAATTAGGACACTACCGGGGGATTTTTGCCCTGGAAGAAATGCCGCACCGCCGCGCCCTATGCGTCGGCCTGGGTGCTTTCGACCGCCGGTCCGGCCCCGGCGCCGACGTTGCCTCCCGGGTCACCTACCCCTGGCAGCGGTGGCGGACGCTCTGCCCTTCCACCATATACACCACCTGTTCGGCGATATTGGTGGCGTGGTCTCCCACCCGCTCCAGATTGCGCACGATGTTGATCTGGCTCTGGCTGGGAACGATAGCCCTCGGGGCCCCGGTCATCTCCCGGAGCAGGTCCTGGATAATGGCCCGGTCCATGGCGTCCACGTCGTCATCCGCCAGACAGACCTGCCGGGCCAGGTGGGAATTGCTCCGGGAAAAGGCTTCCAGGCTCTGGCGCACCATCTCCTGGACGCTTTGGGCCATGGATGCCAGGCTGGGATGAATGGCCCGGGGCGGCAGGTGCCCCAGGGTGAGCACCTCTTCGGCGATGTTGGTGGCGGAGTCGCCGATCCGCTCCAGCTCGGTAATGATATGGTCCACCGCCATAAGTTGGCGCAAATCCCCGGCCACCGGCTGGAACAGGGCGATCAGGCGCACGCATTCCCGGTCAATGGCCTCCTCCAGGCTATTGATTGCGGCGTCCCCGGCGATCACCCGGCGGGCCAGGTCCCCGTCCCGCGTCAGCACGGCCCTGACGCTTTGCTCCATGGCGGCGGCCGCAAGGCCCGCCAACTCCATCAGGTCTTCCCTCACCGTGGCCAGATCCCGGGAAAATTTGGCCTTGACCAGGGACTTTTCTTCCGGTTCCCTTCCCATTATCGCACCTCACGAACTCCTAAGAACCCCAGGGTTCCCCCCAACAGTTGAACCTCAAAAAAACCGCCCCAGTTAAACCGCCCTTAGCTCACGATATGGACTATTTAAGGTCGCCAACCTTAAGGGCGCATAATGATTTCATGGTTGAATATTTTTATAGAAATTTAAGAAACCTCTTTACATATTACACTATTATGCTATAGTGTGTCTGCAAAAAAACCTTGGGGGGTAGGAGCTTCTGACCAGCGTGGGGGGGGATAATGGCTTGGCGCACACTGTTGATCCTGGGATGGTCGGTTCTGGGGCTGGCGCTCGGAACGCAGGCGAGCCTGGCGATTACGCCTTATGACGACGTGCTGGTGCAGCAGGCCGTCAAGGACATGCAACAGGAGAATTACGACGAGGCCTTGGCGCAATTAACCGAGGCCTGGGCCAAAGGCACGCATACCCCGGAAAAGGCTTTTTTGTTCGGGCAGGTTTACCGGCTCATGCTCAACTACGCCAAGGCCAAAGAATATTTGCAGGAAGCCTTGCGGCTCAAGCCGGATTTTCGTCCGGCGCAATTGATGCTGGCCGACACGCTCCTGGCCATGGACCAGCCCAAGGAAGCCCGGCCCATCTTGCAGAATCTGCTGGCCTCCGGCTACGAACCGGGTCAGACTGCCTTTTTGATGGGCGTGGCGGCCACCAAAGAGGGCCAGTATAGCGAAGCCCTGGATTATTTCCGCCAGGCCGAGGCGGAGCCCAAGGTGGCCCAGGAGGCCAAGTTCCAGGCGAGTTTGGCCCTGGCCGCTCTCAACCGGGTCAAAGAAGCCAAAAAGGCCATGGAGGAGAGCATCGCCCTTAACCCCCAGAGCCAGACCGCCGATTTCGCCCAGCGCTACCTGGGGGTCCTGGCCCAGCGGGTGTCAGACCTGCGTCCCTTTCACATCACGGTCTCGTCAGGCTTCGATTACGACTCCAACGTCACCGTCTCCCCCAGCGGGGGGGGCGCAGTCACCGGGGTTTCCGGGAAGGCCAGCGCCGTGTTTTCCCAGACCGCCCTGATGGAATACACTATTTTACCGGCCGGTCCCTTCAGCGTTTTGACGCAATATTCCTATTTCCAGAATTTTCATCCCGCGGTGCAGGGTTACGACATCATGAGCCACTTCATGGGCCTAACCCCCACCTACAGCTTCAAGAGTGGCCGTTTCTGGCTGCCCATGAATTATACCTATATGGACCTGCAGTCAGACAAATATTACACCGGCTTCCTGGTGACCCCCACGTATCTCCACCTGTTAACCGAGAACCTCGGCCTGGAAGTGGGGGCCAAGTATAACCGCCAATATTATTGGACCCCCCAGTTTCTTTCCCAGGAGGACCGCAGCGGCAATGCTTGGGGCGGCAATGTCGGGATGTACTACTTCTTCAAAAAGCAAAAGGGGTTCGTCCAGGCCCGCCTGGGCTATTTGTACAACAACACCGTTGGCAGCAACTGGGATAGCGCCAGCTACAATCTGCTCCTGTCGCTCCTCTGGCCCATTACGGAAAAATTAAAATTTAATATGTTCCTGGACCTCACGCAGCAGCCGTTTGCTCACACCTTTTACAACGGGGCGACCGTCGGCAACATTCTTGGGGCGCCCCTGATCCCCCAACCCAAGCGGCGGGACCAGATTGCCATGTTTGGGATGGCGGCCACCTATGAACTCTGC
>PEWM01000207.1:0-1099 GCA_002779455.1 Deltaproteobacteria bacterium CG07_land_8_20_14_0_80_60_11 | reverse complement strand
CCGTGATAACTCCAACATTAATCTGTATAATTATAGCCGCCATATCGCCGGCGGCCAGATCGCGTACCGGTACTAACGAATAGTAACGATCGCCCCAAAATCAAGAATTTAATCAAACTGCCGATAACGGTACAAAAGGTCTTGAGTTCGGCTTAACTTCGGCCCAGTTCCTAATCAAACCCGACCCGCAGCCGGGTCGTCTGAGGAAACAACTATGAAGCTACGGCAGGTTCTGATGTCGGCGTGGGTCGCCCTGGCTCTGATGCTGATATGCTCATCCGTTGCCGACGCCGGGGTCGTAGGCCGTCTGACTCAGTTGGCAGGCCGGGTGGATCTCCTGAAAGGCGGCAATCTGCCCGCCATCCCCCTCAAGGCGGGCGATACGGTGGAACCCGGCGATGTCATCCGCACCAAGTCCCTGTCCAAGGCCCAGATAACCTTTATCGACAATTCTATCCTGACCTTATCCCAGGAAGCCCGCATCGCCATCGAGGAGTTCAAGTTCGAACCCGGCCAGGGGAAACGCCGGGCGGTGCTGGAGATCTTTCAGGGGCTGGCCCTGGCCGTGGTCAACCAGATTTTGAAGGCCGAGGAACCGGATTTCGTCATCAAGACCCAAACCGCGATCCTGGGGGTGAGGGGTACCGAGTTCGGTATTCGCAACCAGCCCAACAGTTCCACGATTCTCAATTTTGCCGGGCGCACCCAGGTGGGCAATATCTTTCCGGAGGTGAGCCGGCTGTTCCTGAAGGCCTTCAAGGTAGCCTACTCCAAGGGTTCGTGGAACGATGGCGGGAGCCGGTGGGTGCTTTTGCAAGATATGCAGGGAACCACTGTGGCCCGGAACCTGCCCCCGACCATACCCTTTGGTCTCACGCCCCAAGACCGGATGCTGTTCATGCGCCAGCTCACCACCTATGTCCCCAACCAAAGCCAAAACCACTACGTCCCGGGACCAGGGGCGGCGCCCAGGGGGGGCTTGGGGTCAAACATCCCGGCCTCGGTCAATCCTCCGGGGCCGCAGAACACCTTGAACATCCTGACCACCGTCACGGTTCCGCCCAAGGTGGTGCCTCAGGTCCAGGCCCCCCCGCCGCCG
>PEWM01000103.1:12435-16796 GCA_002779455.1 Deltaproteobacteria bacterium CG07_land_8_20_14_0_80_60_11 | reverse complement strand
GAGTTATGGCCCCTCCTGGCATGACCCCTCTCTCCGGATGCCGCCGCCTGGTCAAAGGCATCTATTTTTCCGCCTCCACCGGCGGTTTGGGGGCTTTGGACGCCGCCCCCAGGGGAAACTTGACCTGGCTGCTGATATTCAACAGGATGCCCACGGCCAGCAAATTGACCAGCAGCCCCGAGCCCCCATAGCTGAGGAAGGGCAGGGACAGACCCTTGGTGGGCAGGATGCCGCTCACCACTCCCATGTTGATGAGGGCCGGCAGGCCGATCATGAGCGTCAGGCCCAGGGCCAGATATGAGCCGAAGCTGTCCGGGGCCTTGAGGCTCAGGCGAAACCCCCGGCAGATGACGATGGCGAACAGGGCCAGCACCAGCAAGACCCCCAGAAAGCCCAATTCTTCGCTGAAGATGGCCAGGATGAAGTCGGTGTGGCAATCCGGCAGGTAAAAGAGCTTGGCCCGGCTCTGGCCGGGGCCCAGGCCCCACAGCCCCCCGGAGCCGATGGCGAGCAAGGCCTGCTTGAGCTGGTAGCCCACGTCCTGGCCGTGCTTCCAGGGGTCCAGGAACGACAGGACCCGGGCGAACTTTTTGGGGTCCCGGAGCACCATCCAGACGCCCAGGGGGATGCAGGCGCTCAGGGTCAGGAGGATGTGGGTGACCCGGGTGCCTCCCACAAAGAGCATGGTGAAGACGATGGCCCCCAGGGTGACGGAGGTGCCGAAATCCGGTTCCTTGAGGATCAGGGCGATGAAGAGGCCGGCCACCAGCATGTGGGGCAGGAAGCCGATGGCGAAATACTTCATCTTCTCCTGCTTCCGGGCCAGGGAATAAGCCAGGAACAGGACCACGGCCAGCTTGGCGAACTCCGAAGGCTGGAGGGTCAGGGGCCCCAGGCGCAGCCAGCGGGCCGCCCCCCGGACCTTGCCGCCGATGCCCGGGACAAAGACCAGGAGCAGGGTGAGGAGAGAGAGCAGGAGGATGTGGTAGACCCAGCGCTTGTAGTTGTGGTAGTTGATGCTGCGCCCCAGGAAGAGAGCCCCGAGCCCCAGGAGGGCATAGACCCCCTGGCGCTTGATGAAGTAGTAGGCGTCGTTGTACTGGGACTGGGCCATGAGGGTGCTGGAGATGAAGATCATGGCCATCCCCAGGGCCATCAGGGAGCAGGCCGCGATCTGGAGAGCCTGGTCATAGTGGACCGGCGTGGCTACCTGAACCTTGGTCTCATTCTGCATGGTTAAGCTCCCTCACCAGATTTTGAAAGGTTTGGCCGCGGTGGGCATAGTCCCGGTACATGTCAAAGCTGGCGCAGGCGGGAGAGAGGAGCACCACCTCTCCGGGGCGGGACAATTCCCAGGCCCGGGCCACGGCGCTGGCCATGTCGTCCGCCAGATAGGCCGGGGCGAGCCCCCGCCACACCCGGGCCAGGCGCTCCCGGGTTTCCCCGATAAGCACCAGGGCCTTGACCCGGGCGGCAATGAGGCCGCTCAAGAGCGAAAAGTCGCTGTCCTTGTCCCGGCCGCCGGCGATGAGGATCACCGGCCGGTCAAAGTGGGCCAGGGAAGTGGCCACCGCGCCCACGTTGGTGCCCTTGGAGTCATCGTAGAAGGACACCCCGCCCTTATCGGCCACCCATTCCAGGCGGTGGGGCAGGCCGGGGAAAGTTGCCAGCACGTCCCGGCAGGCTTTAGGATCGGCCCCGGCGTCCAAGGCCAGGACCAGGGCCGCCATGATGTTTTCCAGGTTGTGCCTGCCTTGGAGCCGGATGTGCGAAAGGGGGAAAATCTCCTCCCGTCTATCGGCCAGCCTGACCTTGAGGGCGGCGTGGTTCAGCCGGGCCCCGGTTTTGAGGGGCCGGGTGGCGGAAAAGTAATAGACCCGGCTTAAGCCCCGGTCAAGGCCCGCCACCGCGGGGTCGTCGGCATTGAGGACCTGGAGATCGCCGGCCCCCTGGCACCGGAAAAGGCTGGCCTTGGAGGCGATATAGGCGTCATAATCGGCATAGCGGTCCAGGTGGTCCGGGGTGAGGTTCAGGAGCGCCGCGGCCTGGGGATGGAAGTTAGAGGCGGTGTCCAACTGGAAGCTGCTCACCTCCAGCACCAACAAGTCCGCGGCCTCCTGCCGGCCCAGGAGGGAGACCACCGGGGCGCCGATATTGCCGCCCACCAGGGTTTTCACCCCCGAGGCGGTGAGCATCTCCCCCAGCAGGGTGGTGGTGGTGGTCTTGCCGTTGGTGCCGCTCACCGCCAGGAGCGGCCGCCGGATGAAGGGGGCGGCCACTTCCAGCTCGCCCATCACCGGAATGCCCGCGGCCCGGGCCGCCAGGAGCCAGGGGAGTTCCGGCCGCACCCCGGGGGAGACGACAATGGCATCAAAGCCCTGCCAGCGGGGCTGGGCCACGCCCAGGTCTTCCACCACCCCCAGGCCCCGGATGTCGCGCCGGGAGTCGGCCAGGTCATCAGGCGCCGCCTGATCGGTGACCGTCACCATCGCCCCGTGCTCGACCAGAAAACGGCACAGGGCCACCCCGGTCCGGGCCAGGCCGACGACTAAAAATTTATGGTCTTTAATGTCCATTGATCGTATGCACCAACATCAATACGGGGGTGAAAAGGTGAAAAGGGGAAAAGGCGAAAAGGGGAAAAGAAAAAAACCGAGAAATTTAGTTGCCAGATCTTTTAAATCCTTTTCGCCGTTTCCCCTCTTTCCCTTTTCGCCCCAAAACATTTCCTGGGAAAAGGGAAGTTTATTTTAATCTATCTCAGTTTTAACGCGCTCAATGACACCAATCCTAAGATAATGGCGATGATCCAGAAGCGCACGATGACCTTGGGTTCGGGCCACCCCTTGAGCTCGAAGTGGTGGTGCAGCGGGGCCATACGAAAGATGCGCTTGCCGTTGGACACCTTGAAAAAACTCACCTGGATGATGACGGACAGGGCTTCCACCACGAAGAGGCCGCCGACGATGGCCAGGAGGACCTCCTGCTTGGTGGCCAGGGCCACAGTGCCCAAAGCGCCGCCCAGGGCCAGGGCGCCCACGTCCCCCATGAACACCTGGGCCGGATAGGTGTTAAACCAGAGGAAGCCCACCCCGGCGCCCACCATGGCCCCCAGGTAGATGGAAAGCTCCCCCACCCCCCGGATATAGGGTATTTGCAGATAGGCGGCGGTCTTGATGTTACCCCCCAGGTAGCAGAAGATCATGTAGAAGGCGGCGGCGATGGTCACCGGGCCGATGGCCAGGCCGTCCAGGCCGTCGGTGAGGTTGACGGCGTTGGCGGTCCCCACGATGACAAAGACCGCGAACGGGATAAAGAAGAATCCCAGGTCAGGATGGACCTGCTTGAAAAAGGGGATCGTCAGGGTGGTGTCGAACCCTGGATTGACATAGAACCAGATGGCCGGCGCCAGGGCCACCAGGGTCTGGGTCACCAGCTTGGCCCGGCCGCTCAACCCTTGGTTGCGCTTCTTGATAACCTTGAGATAGTCGTCGAAGAAGCCGATGAGGCCGAAGCCCAGGGTCACCAGGACCAGAAGCCAGATAAAGGGGTTGTTCAACTCGGCCCACAGGACGGTGGCGGTCAGAATGGCGAAAATGATCATCAGCCCCCCCATGGTGGGGGTGCCGGTCTTGGCTTGGTGGGACTGGGGGCCGTCTTCCCGGATATACTGGCCGATTTGCATGGCCCGGAGCTTGCGGATGAACCAGCCCCCCACCACCATGGAGATGATCAGGGCCGTGAGGATGGCGAAGATGGTCCGGAAGGTGATGTACCGGAAGACATTGAACCCGCCGAAGACCGATTTTAACGGATAGAGCAGATGATAGAGCACCTAAGCCATTCTCCCTTGAAAAATCCTATTCAGGCGTGTAGGGCGGGCACTGCCCGCCATAATTAACGGATGATTGATGGTGCGCAGTGCGCACCCTAAGATTCCTCCAGCCGGTCGATGAGCCCTTCCATGTGCATGCTGCGGGAGCCTTTTACCAGGAGCCAATCCCCCGGGGCCAGGAGTTCCCGCAAGATCCGGGCGCCGTCGGCCCGGGACGCCACCGGGAAGATGCGGTCCGGATTGAGGCCGGCTTCGGCGGCCCCGTCGGCCACTTCCTGGCGAAAGCTGCCATAAACCACGAGAACCTCCAATCCGAGGCGGGCGGCCAGCCGGCCCAGTTCCCGGTGATCGGCGGCGGCCCCATTGCCCAGCTCCAGCATGTCCCCTAAAGCGGCGGCGGCCCGGCCGCGGTCCCGGAGTTCCATGAGGGTCCCGAGGGCCATGGCCATGGAGCCGGGATTGGCGTTGTAGCAATCATTGAGCAGGTGCACCCCGGAGCTCAGGGTCTCCACCTGGGAACGCCGGT
>PEWM01000103.1:10523-12356 GCA_002779455.1 Deltaproteobacteria bacterium CG07_land_8_20_14_0_80_60_11 | reverse complement strand
CAGGGCGTTGTAGAGCATGTGCAGCCCCGGGGCAGGCAGGGTCAGGGGCCAGTCCTGCCCCTCGTGGGAGAGGCGGGCGGTCTGGCCATCCCGCCCCCGGGTCTGCCTATCCTTCGCCCGGAGACGGGCGGCGGCGTTGAGGCCGAAGCTTAGCTTAGACCCCCGAAAATCCTGGGCCAGGCGGGCCACCCAGGGGTCGTCGGCATTGTAAATCAGGACCGCGCCGTGGTCCAGGGCGCGGAGAAGCTCCCCTTTGGCCCGGGCCACCCCGGCGATATTCCCCACGCCTTCGGTGTGGGCCGGATGGACGTTGGTGAGCACGCCGATGGTGGGGCAGGCGATCCGGGTGAGGCGGTTAATTTCACCGAAGGCGTTCATGCCCATCTCCACCACCGCGGCTTCATGCGTTCCCTCCAACCCCAGGAGAGTGAGGGGCATGCCGATGAGATTGTTCAGGTTCAGCCGGTTTTTCAGGACCCGGAAGGCCGGGGCCAGGGTGGCGGCGATCATCTCTTTGGTGGTGGTCTTGCCGCAACTGCCGGTGATGCCCACCACCGGCACCCGGAAACGGCCCCGCCAGGCCCGGGCCAGGTCGCCCAGGGCCGCCAGGGCGTCTTGCACCGCAATGACTGTAACTTCGGATGGCACAGTGTGTGGAACAGGCGCCCTCGCCTGTTTAGAAACAGCCGGGGGCGGCTGTTCCACATGGACCGGGCTCCTTCGCTCAAAAATCCTTTCTTCCACCAGCACCCCCCGGACGCCCCGGCGCAGAGCGGCGGGAATGAATTCGTGGCCGTCGTGCTTCTCCCCGGTGAGGGGGATGAACAGCTCCCCGGTCTGGCTGGTGCGGGAGTCGGTGCTGACGCCGCAAAACGTGTCCCAGGCGCCCTGGTGCATTAGGGTCCCGCCGGTGACGGCCAGAATTTCGGCATAGGTGAAGGTGGCGCACATCAGCCGTGGTACTCCGCCAGGGCCTGGGCCACTTCCTCGCGGTCGTCGAAGTGGCGGCGCTCAGCCCCCCAGATCTGATAGTCTTCGTGGCCTTTGCCGGCCACTAGCACCGCCTCCCCCGTTTGGGCCAGGGATACGGCCAGGCGGATGGCCTCCCGGCGGTCCGGGACCACCAGGTAGCCCGCCTCGCCCCTTTGGGCCATGACTGCGGTGATTCGGGGCAGGCCGCTGGTTTCGAGCCCGGGCTCAATCTCCCCAATAATGGCCAGGGGGTCTTCGGTGCGGGGATTGTCGCTGGTGACGATGACCAGTTGGGACTTCTCCGCCGCGGCCCGGCCCATGAGAGGCCTTTTGGTCCGGTCCCGGTCGCCGCCGCCGCCGAACACCGTGATCAGCCGGGAAAAATTGAGGGTTTCCAAGGCCGCCAGGGCCTGGGTGATGGCCGCCGGGGTGTGGGCATAATCCACGAACACGCCGGGGCCTGCCGGTGGCCCGAAACGCTCCAGCCGGCCCGGCACGCCGGGGAGCGCGGCGATGCCCCGGGCCACGGTGTCCGGGTCAATGCCCAGGCCCAGGGCCGTGGCCGCGGCCGCCAGGATATTGGCCAGGTTGAAGGGTCCCACCAGGCGGGAGATGATCTCCACTTCCCCCGCCGGGGTGGTGAGACGCGCCTCCAGACCGTCCTGGCGGAAGCGGTAGCTCAGGGGCCGCACCAGGCTTTCCGGGTTAAGGCCGTAGGTGAGGGCCGGGACCCGGACGGCGTCTTTGAGCTCCCGCCCCCGGGGGTCGTCCAGGTTGAGGACCGCCAGCCCCCCCCGGGAGGGGCGGCCGTTGGCCAGGATTTCTAAAAAGAGCCGGGATTTGGCGGCAAAATATTCGTCC
>PEWM01000103.1:0-10506 GCA_002779455.1 Deltaproteobacteria bacterium CG07_land_8_20_14_0_80_60_11 | reverse complement strand
CAGGTGGTCTTGAGAGAGGTTGGTGAAGACCGCGGCGGCGAAAACGGCGCCATCCACCCTCCGCAAATCCAGGGCATGGGACGAGACCTCCAGGAAAACGTGGGTGACGTCCCGGGTGCGCATCTCCCGGAGGAGGCGCTGGAGGTCCAGGGACTCGGGGGTGGTCACCGGGGCCGGCCAGGTTGACTCCCCCACCCGGTAATTTACGGTGCCCACCACCCCCACCCGGCAGCCGGCGGCGGTCAGGATGGCCTCCAGGAGATAGGTGGTGCTGGTCTTGCCGTTGGTGCCGGTAATCCCCACCAGGGTCAGCTCCCGGCTGGGGTGGCCGTAAAAGGCGGCGCTGATGTGGGCCAGGGCCAGGCGGGCCTTTGGCGCCCGGACCACCGTGACTCCAGGCGGCGGGGCCAGCTCCTGCTCGGTGACCACCACCCGGGCGCCCTGTTCGAGGCTGGCGGCGAGATAAAGGTGGCCGTCGGTGCGGCAGCCTTTCAGGGCCACGAAGAGCCCGCCGGGGGTGACCTCCCGGGAATGGTAGGCCACGCCGGTCACCGGCACGTCAACGTTGCCCACCACCTGGCAGCCGGCCAGGCCGTCCAGGAGCGCTCGCAAAGTTTTTGGGGTCACCGCTGCTTTCGCCACCAAAATCCTCGGATCTTACGTAGGGGCGGACCCATGTGTCCGCCCTTACGAGGGCGCCCACGCAGGTGCGCCTCTACAGAACTGCGACAAGAAGATAGATGAGTCATCAGATAATAAACGGCATTGATTAATATTCAGCAAATAAGGGCAGGCCCCAAGGCCTACCCTTCTCGTAGCAGTCAAGTTGTGACTGTGACTGGATATCAAGACTCACCGCCTGATTCATTAATAATACAAAAACGGTTAAATTATGGCAAGGACCAACCCCGGCCCCCTCAGGCGCCGGACTTGAATTTTACCACGCAGGTGGCGCCGGGGGTGATGGCCGTCCCGGGCGCCGGTTCTTGACTGACGGCCATGCCGCTGCCTTCGAAGCGGCAGTGCAATCCCGAACGATTCAGCAGGGTGAGCACCTGGCGGATGGTGTACCCCTTGAGGTCCGGCATAATGGTCAGAGGACCCTGGGGAATCTCCAGCTGGGGAGGGGTAAACGAAACTTCCGGGCCGGTGGCCGCCGCGGCCGGGGAGGCCAGCATGCTGGCCAGCACCGGTTCGTTTTTGTCCTTGGGGGGTTCCTTGGGATAATAGCCCAGAACCCGCAGGGATTGGGCGGCGATTTCCCGGAAGATGGGGGCCGCCACCACGCCCCCGAAGATGGCCCCTTTGGGTTCGTCGACGATGACCGAGATGGCCAGGACTGGATTGTCGGCCGGGATCAGGCCGATGAACAGGGCGTTAAATTTGCTGTGGGAATAGGCCCGGCCGATCACTTTCTGGGCGGTGCCGGTCTTGCCGGCCACGGTGAACCCGGGAGGGGCCGCCTGCTTGGCCGTGCCGCCGGCTTGGGTCACCGTCGCCATAATGGCCAGCATCTGGCTGGCGGTTTGCTGGGAGAGGACCCGCCGGACCGGGTTAGGTGGATACTCTTTAACTATTTTCCCCTGGGGACTGACGACCTCTTTGACCAGATGGGGCTCCATGAGCACGCCGCCGTTGCCCATGGCCGCCAGGGCCATGGTCATCTGGAGCGCCGTCACCGACACGCCCTGGCCGAAGGCCACGGTGGTGCGGTCAATGAGGGAGCGGGTCCGGGAAAGATCTTTCACCAATCCGGCGGTCTCCCCGGGGAAGAGGATGCCGGTACGGCGCCCGTAGCCGAAATCACGGAGATAATGATCCAGACGTTTGGCCCCTACCTTGTGGGAAATCTTGGCCGCCCCGATGTTGCTGGATTTCTGGATCACCTGTTGCACCGTCAGGGTGCCGTAGGGATGAACATCGTGAATCACTTCTTTAGCTCCCAGGTGCCAGGTGCCGTTTTCACAATGGAATTTGTCCCCGGGTTTGACCACCTGGGCGTCCAGGGCGGAGGCGGCGATGAAAATCTTGAAGGCGGACCCCGGCTCCAGGCAATCCGTCACCTGGCGATTGCGCCGGGCAAATTCATCGAACTTGCCATAACGGTTGGGATCTATGCATGGCGTTTGGGCCATGGCCAGGATCTCCCCGGTTTGGGGCCGCATCACCAGGGCCAGGCCGCCGGCGGCATGGAATTTCTCCACTCCCGCATTCAGCTCCTTTTCGGCGATATACTGAAGGGTGCGGTCCAGGGTGAGGACCACGTTGTTGCCCATGACGTCGGGATCCCAGGCTTTCTCGCCGGTGACGACGATGTGGCCCCGGGCGTCGGTCATATTCCAGCACTGCTTAGGTTTACCGTAGAGCAGTTGGTCATACTGGACCTCTATGCCCTCCAGCCCCTGGCCGTCGATGTTGCAGAACCCCAAAACCTGGCCCGCCAGGCCCAATTGGGGATAGTAGCGCTTGGCTTCGGGGACCAGGTAAACGGCGTCCAGGTCGGTGCGGCCGGTGGTCTTAGAGGCCCGGGCCTTTTGCGCCTCGGCGGCCTCCCAGGCCCGGAACGCCTCTTCGCGCTCAGGGGTGAGATGTCGTTTCACAAAGACAAAGGGGCGGGCCCGGGTAAGGATCTCTTGCAAATCCCGGGTCTTATAGCCCAGAATGGGGGCGAGTTGCCGGCTCAGGCGGCCGGCGTGCTTGATCTGGCTGGGATGGGCCACCACGGACGAGACCCGGGTGCTGACGGCCAGCTCGGCGCCGTTACGGTCCAGGATCATGCCTCGCACCGGCAGGATGGGACAAAATTTCTGGTACTCCCGGGTAGCCTCTTCCCGGAGTTCCGGCCCCCGGATGACCTGCAGGTAAAAAAATCGGCCGCTGATATACAGGCCGAAGGCTAAGAGAGCCAGGGCCACCAAGCCGATGCGCAGCCGGACCCATTTGCCGGAGGCGGGATTCACGGCAGATTCACGACCTGGGAGGGCTGGGGGGCCCCCATGTCATATTCGGCTGCCAGTTTCTCCAAACGATGAATAGAGGTGAGGCAGGCCAGTTCAATACGGAGCTTGCGGTTCAGGTCCAGATACTGTTTCTGGACCTCCTGGGCCTGGGAAATCTGGTAGCTTTGAGTGATGTACTGCAAGTCGGCCCAGGCCAGGAACAGGGAGGTAAAGAAGACCCCGGCCGTAGCCAGGACCACCACGGTCACGGCGATCTTTCCCCAGCGCCAGGGGTGGCCAACCTTGCGGTTCTTGGAAATGAAGACCTGCCCGGCGGCAGTCAAGCGGATGGTCAGATTGTTCGGCATCCCGCATACCTCCAAAGTTAATGCGCTATTTTCTCGGCAATGCGCAGTTTGGCGCTCCGGGCCCGGGGATTGGCCTGCACTTCGGCCGCGGCCGGGGTAAGAGGTTTGCGCGTGAGGCGAGCCATCACCCCGGTCCGATCCCAGCCCGCCATACCCTGCTTGACCAGCCGGTCTTCCAGCGAGTGGTAGGAGATGACCACCAGGCGCCCGCCGGGTTCCAGCCAGGCCGGGGCGTGCGTGAGGAAGGTGGTCAGCTCATCCAACTCCAGGTTCACGGCTATGCGCAAGGCCTGGAAGACCCGGGTGGCTGGATGCAGTCTCCCCCTGCGCCCCCCGGGTCCCAGGGCCTGTTCCAACAATTTCACCAACTGCCGGGTCGTCTGGAAGGGGCGCCGGCGCCGTTCTTGCACCACCAGGCGGGCGATGCGCCGGGCCCGGTGCTCCTCGCCATACTCCCGGAAAATCCTCTCCAACTCCGTCTCGAGGGCGCGGTTTAACCAGGTGGCCGCCGTGGGCCCCGGCTCCTCCGGGTTGAACCGCATGTCCAGCGGTTCGTCCCCGGTAAAAGAAAAGCCGCGCTGCGACTCTTGCAACTGCCAAGAAGACAGGCCCAGGTCCAGCAGGATGCCTGCGGCCCCCGGGCGCCGGGCCGCTGCCAGCAGCTCCCCCAATTGGGCGTAAGAACGTTGAAACAATTGAAATTTGGAGGTGTGGTGCGCCAGCCGGGTCGCGGCCGCCTGGAGTGCGTTTGGGTCCCGATCCAGGCCCCAGAGCTCCCCCTCCGGGCCGATGCGGTCCAGAATGGCCGCGGCATGCCCCCCCTCACCCACGGTGCCATCCACATATAGGCGGCCGGACCGGCAATTCAGGCCCACCAACACCTCCCCCACCATCACCGGTTCATGCACCGGATTGTGGCCTGTAATTAGATGAGTAATTCGTGCAGCATCCCTTCATCGATGGTTTCTTCCAATTGCTTGCGATGGGACTCGAAGGTGCTGCGGTCCCAAACTTCAAAACAGCGGAGGGCGCCCACCAGGACGACTTCCCGGCTAAGCTTGGCGTAGTTCCGGAGATTTTGCGACACGAGGATGCGGCCCTGGCGATCCAGGGCACACTCCTCGGCACCGGAAATGAGTAACCGCTGTATGGGTCTATACCGTGGGTCAAGCATCGGCTTCTTGGACAGTTCTTCTGCGAAGATAATCCATTCGGATTGCGGGAAGGCCAGGACGTAACCTTCCCAATTGGTGATGATAATATGCCGATCCTTGCGATCCTCAAGGATCTCCAGGTAGCGGGACGGAATTTTTACCCGTCCTTTATTATCCATGGTGTGGAAGTAGCTACCGGTAAACATGGTCCCTCAATCCCCACTCTATTCCACTTTTTCCCACATGTGGCCAAAATATGCCCTTTCCCAGGGTGATGTCAAGAAAAAAAAGCACCAAGAAGCTATAAATCCCCAGAAAAAATCGCCTGCAACTGGCGCAATTCCAGGGAAAGGGTGACTGCGGGGATGGTGGAACCCTGTTTCTGAAGTTCGGGGAGAGTCGCCCTGGCGGCGGCCGCTACGGGAGGGGGGTTGGCTATAAAGTTTATTGTATAATAATATTAGTTAGATACATGCAGGGTGGCTGGGATTTTGCCCGACGGGGAGTGGACTTCAGGTGCACGGGTGGGAGATCGCCTCCAGCCGGATGGCCTTTTACGAGGTCTGCTCCCGATGGTCCAGGTAACTTTGCAAAATAAGGACGGCGGCCAGTTGGTCCACCACCTGGCGCCGGCGCCGGCGGCTCACATCCGCCTGGATCAGCACCCGTTCGGCCGCAGCCGTGGTGAGGCGTTCATCCCAGAAAATGACCTCTCCCCCCAGGGCCTCGCCCAGGGCGCCGGCAAACTCCATGATTTCCGGGGCCGCATTCCCCAGGCGGCCGTCCATATGCCGGGGCAGGCCCACCACAATCTGCTGCACGGCATAATCCCGCCCGACCGTCAGGAGGTGGTCCAGGTCCGCCTGCCGGTTCCGGCGGACCCAAACCTCCAGG
Organism: Deltaproteobacteria bacterium CG07_land_8_20_14_0_80_60_11; assembly: GCA_002779455.1. Lineage (GTDB taxonomy): Bacteria > Desulfobacterota > Desulfobaccia > Desulfobaccales > 0-14-0-80-60-11 > 0-14-0-80-60-11. Next base: position 5,151 of record PEWM01000103.1, on the reverse strand, counting down.
CCCTGGGCCGTGATCCCCAAAGGATCACTCACCGCCAGGCCGATGCGCTTGGCGCCCATATCCAGACCGAGAATGCGCCTGGACTCACGCTTGGGGAAAGACGGCTCGGTTTCCATAATTAAGTCTCAGAAAGCACCGTGGCGCCGGCCGGATGACTCAGCCGGGCGCCGTCAGAGGCATGGTAGCCTGCCATGATCCCCAACTGCACATGGAAGAGCCAGTTAACCGAAGGTAAGAGGAGGGAATCGTAGCTCAGGGAGTGGATGGCAAAACCTAGCAAAACCAGCAGCCGATACCACCCCAGGATAGGGGGTTCCGGAGAAGACCACAATTTTCGGCAATATCTGACGATGATGCCCATGATCAAGCCGAGATAGAGTAAGGTCATCAAACTCCCCAATTCCACGGTGGCGGTAAGCAACATATTATCGAAGGTCTGGAGGGTGGCGACCGCTTGAGGAAATTCATGAAGATCCTGATTATGGAGGTGATAATCATCTAAATATTTTTCATGAGTGAATGGACGCAAGCCTATTCCCATGAGCGGATGGGTTTTCCAGACGTGCAGGGCAAAGTGATATAACTCCAGGCGATGTAATATAGTCAGGTCATGACCAATGTTCGGGTCGAGACGGGCAAATTGGTGTTGAGCTTGCAGTGGCAGGATCAGGGCAATAACCAAAGATATTGATATTACAAGATATTTCTGTCGACGGACCAGGTAAATCATCCCAACCGCCAGCATGGCGGCCAGCGCCAGCCAGGTCCCCCGCTTGTGGGTGAGAAAAATCAGGCTGCCGCCCAACAGGACTAACAGCCAGCCCAGCAGTTTGGCCGCGGAATTTTTCGCGACGATCAGGCGCACCGGGCCGGGTGACAACAGGATGATCAAAGTTCCCAAAGGGATCAGATGGAGGGCAAAGACCTGGAAAACCCCCGGGCCATATTGCCCGCAGACCACATAAACGATCATTTCCACCAGGATAATAACGGCCAGGGCGCCGGCGCAAAACCAGTCGAAGACCTGTCTGCGGTGCTGATCGTTTAATAAAAACATCGAAACCCACAAGGCGAATATCCCCGTGAGCAGAAAATTTCGCATACTATTAATGGATGTCGATACGGAATCACTTAAAAAGGTATTAACTATCCCGAGAATTATTATCGAGACTATTAATATTATTTCCAGGCGATGTTCTCGATCGGCGATTACCTGCCAGGAGTAAGCCAAGCATAGCATCACCCAGGGAAATATAAAAATAAATAATTTAGTATAACGACTAAAAAAATCCCCCAAAACATTTGGAGAACATAAAAAAATAATAAATAATCCTGTTCCCAAAAAGGAAAGAACAGCAAGTTGATTGAGGGGAGACTGTTTATTGATATAAGATAAATATTTCATGAATAACGCTGTTTCTGGTTAAAATAAATTAGCTTATTTCGATGGAATATATCATAAGCAAATTCTTCAGGGCCAATATTTATTTTGCCCTATTATAGGGAACATTTCTTGCTTTTGGACTTGCGCCGCCCTCTGCCAATTTCTCTAATTTTTCTGATAAATTCTTCAGGTTGTCATGAAATGTCCGTCCAAGCGCCTGGCTCCCCCGGATTTGCTGCAGAGTTTTTTCCATCCCAGCCTTTTTGGTCGGCGACGCGGAACCGTTACCTGACAACTGAGCCTCCAGATCCCGATGCATGGCTTTCTGGATCAGGTCGATATAATGGAGCTTTCTGGCCACATAGACCCGCTTTTTTTGGGCCGCGTGGAACATGGACTGCCACGATGAATCCGGATTGAACCGGTCGCCATCGGCAGAGGGGGGCGATGAGGAGTTGGACAATGATAGTCTCAAGGGGAAAAGATTGTGCCGGGCCTGCTGTTCTTGAAGCCTGGTGAGACGACCTAATTGAGCCTGTAGAGAAGACAGTCCTCCATCTATCTTAGAATACTCCTTTCTTATCAAATTAAGCTTTAATGCATAGTATCTGCCGGGGAAGAAAAAGTTTTGAACTTCGTGAAGTTGAAGCACCCCCTGGACGAAAACCAGGAGAAGCCCGCTCGCGAGCAGTAATTTCCCCCATTGAGAGGGACTAAGGTTTCTGCCGGGTAGGCGGATTTTTTTCATAGACGATTAATGGCGCTATTGATTCAATCGGCGGAATAAAGCGGTGAAAAAAAGGATCGGGTTGATTGCCGAAAATTTCATCTTCAGCTGGCAGGATTATCGGCCGATAATCGGTGGAATGCGCCAGGAGTTGCCGGATAAGAACCTCAGATTCATTTAAGTCATATTGCCGGTTCCAACGAGTATACCACCGCGGCACCAACCAGTCAGGAGGCTGGGTTTCGACAATGGGCCCCCCCAGACCCCCAAAAACTCTGTAGGGAGTATAAAACTGCAAGGGGAGATCACCGTACGCAGTCAGGATGGTCTCTCCCGGCCGGGCATGCGTTTGGAAAAACCGGATGAGGTTCTGGTTCACATCGGGGTAAGGTGAACTCAGTTCAGAAATATAGAGTTTTAGGGGGAGGTTGGGATAGATCAGCATATGAGGGTCATTGTGGACCGGGCGGCTTATTATCCCTAACCAATCCATGGGCAGCACGTATAGCCAGTTGGTACCCAGCAGGAGCATTGCCAGGAGGACGCCGGAAAATTTTTGATAGCGCCAGGCCCGGCAAACGATCCACCCCAGGACAATGGCGCACAAAGGATAAAGGTGCACTAGATAACGAAATTCACCCTGGGGGGCGGGAGTCAAAATCAAGATGTTACCGAGCACAACCAGGCTTAGGAACAAGATGAATTTTTCTTGAGGCGCTTCCGAAAGGCCTGAGCGGGTCCAGAGGAGTCGTCCCCAGCGCCACAACAGGAAAAAACCCAGCGGCAACGGAAACATAAATTGGAAAAAATCACCAAAGTAATTTTCCAGATTAGCCAGAATTGCCCCCAGGCTCACCATCGCGGCCTGCTGTTGGATGGAAAACAGAAATAAACCCGGGAGAATTATGATCCCAACCGCCATGATCAACTTTAGGCTTCTGGCCAGCGGCATTTCGGAGGAGTAAAGCAAACCTGCCGCCAGTAAAGCGGCGCCGGTAAAACTGAGAAAAAGGAGATAATTCGCATAGAACAATAATCCCAAGGAGAAACACAACAGAAGAGCCGGGAACATTTTAGACTGCCACTTTTCTCTAAAGGCATAGAGACTGGCCAAGGTGAGAAAAGCCCCTAAGCTGTAATAACGGCATTGGCGAGCATACAGGAGAAAGGGCACACAACAGGTTAACAGGGCCGCGGCCCACAGAGCCCAGGCGCGGTCGCCAAAATTATGGCGCACCAATTGGTAGACCAGGAAAATGCACATCAGGCCCAGTATCGCAAAGGGGAGACGTCCGGCGAAGGTGGTGAGACCGCCGAGGCGAAACGCGGCCGCGGTCACATAGATTTGCAACCAGGGGGACCAGCGCCATAAAAAGTTTTCGTCATACTCGTGACCCTGTTCCTGAGAGATCATATTCACCCCGTCATAAGCCAGGGGCACCCCATATTTCAGGACATTTTTGGCCAGGCAGGCAGTCTCGGCTTCATCCTGCCAGAAAGGCCGATGGTCTAAGTGAAAAAGCAGGAGAAAGGCCCCCAGGGCCAGAATGAGGAGGATGGGAAAATATGAGGAATAAACCCGGTTACAGGGCTCAGCCATAATGTTTATCTTGGGAAGTATCAGGTAGGGAGTCTCTATACCATTCGCCTGGAGAAAGGACACCGACAAGGGATGAATTCATATTAGGTTATTTTACTTGGAATTTCAAATTTTTTCAAAAAACCCTGCCGGTAGCGGCACTGCCTTGCTGGCCGGACTACTTGGACAACAGCCAGACGGCCGCCATCGCCAGGGCGAGGCCGGCCGGGTGGCGCAGGGTCAGGGCCTCCCGGAGAAAAATCCGGCTCAAGACCACGGCGACCGCCGGATAAAGGGCGGTGAGGAGCGCCACCACCGTGGCCGAGCCCCGGGCCAGGGCCTCGAAGAAAAAGAGGAGGCCCACGGCTAGGGCTAGGCCGGCCCCCAGGGCGGCGCCGACTCCCCAGGGGCGCCAGCAGAACGCCCCCAGCCCACCCGCCAGGAGGTAACCCGCCACCGCCAGGTGCCCGAAATCGCCAGCAGATAAACCTGTGGGGCGGGCAGGGGCTGGGAGGCCACCTTGCCCAAGAAGCCCCACACGCCCCACAATCCCAAAGCCAGCAAGGAAAACCCCAGCCTTCATATCCCCTCCCGGTCTTGCCAGCTTCCTGTCTTTCATCTAATATACGAAAGTATGCCACGGCACAAGGATCAACTGCTTTTTGTCCCGTTTTCGCCGCCATAGGAGCGCCGCTCCCGGACCTGGTGGACCATGACCTTACCTTCGGCACGTCGCGAGGTCGTTATCATCGGCGCCGGCCCCGCCGGAGCCACCCTGGCTTACGAGCTGCTTCAGGGGGGTCTGAAACCCCTCATCCTGGATAAGGCCGTTTTCCCCCGGATCAAAGTCTGTGCCGGCGGCCTGACCATCAAGGCCCTCAAGCTCCTGCCTCCGGACCTGGGCCCGGTCCTGGAAGATGAGATTCGCCGGGTGCAGCTGAGCTTCAACCTGGGCCGCACCTTCACCAAAGCCTCGCAGCAACCGTTGCTCTACACGGTGGAGCGGCAACGGTTCGACGCCTTCCTGATGGAACGGGTGAGGCAAGCCGGCGGGGAGTTCGGGGATGGGGAACGGCTGGAGAAGATAACGGCGGGCCCGGGGGACTCATCCACCCTGGTCACCTCCAGGCGGCTGATTACGGCCCGGGTCGTCGTGGGCGCCGACGGCGCCCGAAGCCTAGTGGCTCGATGCGCCGGCTTACAGCCAGTGGATTTCTGGCATCTGGGGCTCCAGATGGAAGTCCCCCGGAACCTGATGGGAAAGAGCGCCTCGGGGTTCACCCGCACGATTTATTTGGACATGGGGACCATGGCCGACGGCTATGCCTGGGGCTTTCCCCGGGGCGGGGTCCTGGTCATCGGGGTGGGGGGCCCTGTGCCCCAGGGACCGCAGCTCAAGCGGTATCATGCCCGCCTGCTGTCTCACCTGGGCCTGGGGGAGCAGTCTTTCCCCCTGGCGGC
>PEWM01000031.1 GCA_002779455.1 Deltaproteobacteria bacterium CG07_land_8_20_14_0_80_60_11 | reverse complement strand
CTTCGGGCCCCTGGGCCTCAAGCCAGGGAATGCCCGTGGCCGGGACCGCGGCCTCAAAAAACGGGGTGCGCTTCACCAGGAATAAGCCATCCCGGGTGAGGAGGTAATAGATGGCGTCTGCGGGTGGGGTGAAATCCCGGTCTTTCAGGTAAACAGGTAACATGCAGCTCTGGGGCCGGCTAGGGCTTTAGTTTAGAACTCACGGGCTCAGCGGTTTTAGGCTCGGAAAGCCGAGTCACTCATGGTTGAAGGCGCTCCGGTGGGCCTAATGGTTCTTGCCCGTCACGGACCAGGCGGCGTCTCGACCGGAAAAAGTTCCGGGAGCTTCCCCGGCTGCGAAGCCGGTCCGGGCCGGCGCTACAGGGTGGGCGCGATGACCACCAGGAGCCGCAGACGGGTATGGGCCTTGAGGCCGTGGGGTTCGGCCACCGGCATGATCTGGGTCTGTCCGGCCCTGGCCGGCATTTCATGGGCGCCGGTAAATTCGCCTTCCCCTTCCAGGATGAGGAGGGCGACGTCCGAGTCGGTGGAATGGGAATGGACCGGCAATTCCTGCCCGGGCTCAAGGTTGAAAGTCAGCACCCGCAGATTGGGGGAATCATACAGGAGTTCCCGATGAGGCTTGTCAGCCGTAAATTTGTCCACTTTATTCAAGTCGATGAATTTCATCTCCCCTCCGCGGCCCAGGGCCTGAAAACCTCTAAACCCTTCTCCCGTTTAGCCTCCCGGTCCGGGGCCTGGGGTATGAGATAGAGGTTCCGCCGAAGTCCCGCCCCCACCCCGAATCATCCCGGGCGGGGTGAAGCGTAATTTCCAGGATATTGGATAAGTTTTTGAAAATCATAATATTTTTGACAGGTTTTGTCAATCCGCGCTGGGAGCCTAAAATACCTTCTTGCTGTCCAGGAGCAGGGTGACCGGCCCGTCATTGATGAGGCCCACGTCCATCATCCGGCGAAAGCGGCCGGTGGCTACCGGCAGGCCATAGCCGGCCATAACCCGGACCAGGTCCTCGTAGAGCTTCTCCGCGGTCTCCGGGGTGGCCGCGGCCTCAAAGGAGGGCCGCCGCCCCTTGCGGCAATCCCCCAGGAGGGTGAACTGGGATACCAGGAGGACCTCAGCCTTGAGGTCCAGGAGGGAAAGATGCATCAGGCGTCCGTCCCCGGCAAAGACCCGCAGGTGCGCCAGCTTTTGCGCCAGGAAGGCCACGTCGCCGGGGCCGTCATCGGCCGCCACTCCCACCAGAATCAGCAGGCCGGCGCCGATCCTGGCAACCTCTTCCCCCTCCACCCGGACCCAGGCCTCTTTGACCCGTTGGACCACCGCCCGCATGCCCACCCCCCCGTGTGCCGGCAATTGAAGTCGACCAATGGTGCGCAGTGCGCATCCCTACGGAAAAACTTTTCGTAACAGTCATTCATGAGCCTTTGGCTCACCCGTAAATCATGGAAAGCTGGTATTGGCTGGTAGCACAGCCTTTCCAGGCTGTGCACGACTAACCTGCTTCCTTGGCGCAGGCTGGAAAGCCTGCGCCACCAATTTAAAGAACTTTTAAAGACAGGATATATGAAGCGCCGCAATCGTGTCAATCTCGCGAAGTTTTCTTTGCAGGTCCACCAGCGGCGCCGGGACCGGGGAAATCACCTGCCCCGGCGTTAATAAATTGTTTTATCGGTTGCGGGTATGTTAAAGTTTGGGCAGCAAAACTTCTCTACAGGAAATCGATTAAGGCACATGGCTTCCCGCCCCGTTTCACAAAAAAATCTCACCATACCCAACCTCATCACCCTGATTCGCATTCTCCTGACCCCGCTCTTCATCATCTGCTTGATTCAGGGATATTATCACAAGGCCCTGGCGATTTTTGTGTTAGCCGGATTGAGCGACCTGGCGGACGGTCTCATCGCCCGGGTCTGGCACCAGAAGTCCCGCCTGGGGAGCTACCTTGATCCCCTGGCGGACAAAGTCCTCATGGCCGCCAGTTTCTTAACCCTGAGCATTTACCGCGAGATTCCCTCCTGGCTGACGGTGCTGGTGCTCAGCCGGGATGTGATCTTAGCCCTGGGGGTCGTGATCTTCCGGCTGGCGGATATCCCCCTGGTGGTCAGGCCCTCCCTGGCGGGCAAATGGACCACTACCTTCCAGGTGACCACGGTGGGTTTCGTGCTGCTGAGCAAGATCGCCACTATTCCCCCGTTGCTTTTGCTGGGGCTCTTTTGGGTTACCGGCGTCTTGACCACCATTTCCGGGATTCAATACTTTTATCGCGGCATCAAGCAAACGAATATGTTCCAGGGCAATGGGGCCAAAGAGGACGGCAGTGGCTGAAATCATCAATCTTTCGCGTTTCCGGTCCAAGGTCGCCGCGGACCAGGGGTTCCGCTCCTGGCTGGCCCGCTTCCAGGAGCAATTCGGGCCCGACACCAGGCTAAGGGATCTGAGTCCGTCCACCCTCCTGTACCTGGCCACCCCCGGGGAAGAAAATCTTTTCGTCTTCTTCGACCTGGTCATGGGGGCCCAGGGGCTGGGGGGGTCGGTGCGCTTCCGCCTGGATGACCTGGATAATGACCTCAAGATGAAGATCATGGACACCGCTTTTGCCCTGGTAGACCGGGTGCGGTTTGAAGTCATGCGCCGCCTGGGATGGGTGGCGGCGATGCCGGAGGCGGAGGCCCCCATCATCGATCTGGTGCGGCAGGACTGGCGCCTGGGGGCCGGATTTGGCCAGGAGCCCCCGGTCCTGGCGCCGGAGCATTCGGATTACCCGGCCTACGCCCGGCTCAACCCCATGGACCGGATGGTCTTCCTGCGCCGGCTCATCCCCCGGGCGGTGACTTGCTTTAGGGACCAGGTGGAACACCCTACCCCGGCATAATCTTTTCCCCCAGTTCGTCAATCCGGATTTTCCATAAATTAGGGATAGCGCCCCCTGGAACCCTCATGCTCTAACAGGAGCCTCCTATGAGCCGCGCTTTGTTTTTCCCTGCTCCCTTACATTTTTTGTAGGTGCGCACCTGCGTGTGCGCCCGCACGAGGGCGGACACATGGGTCCGCCCCTACAGGGGGCTGGGAAGGGAGTGTAGAGGCACAGCGTGCTGTGCCCCAGGGCAGGGGAATTTTTCGTTTTTTCGTAAGGGCTTCCCCCGGCATTTCCTCAAGCCACCTCTACCACCAGAATTCGGGGTAGCGCCGCCGGGGGGCCAGGTTGTTCACCAGCAGGGCCACCGCCAGCATAATGAGGGCGCCGGCGCCCACGGGCATCAGGGCATAGAGATAGCCCAGGTTGGTCACCTGGGGGCCGCCGATCACCGCGATGAGGGCGGTGGCGCCCCCCGGCGGGTGCAGGGTCTTGGTGGCATGCATCAGTGCGATGCTGGTGGCCACCGCCAGGGCGGCGGCCAGCCAGAGATGGGGCGCCAGAAGGTTGAAGGCGGTCACCCCGATGAGGGCCGAAAGGACGTGGCCGCCCAGGAGGTTCCGGGGCTGGGCCAGGGGGCTCTTAATGGCCCCGTAAATGAGCACCGCCGAGGCCCCGAAAGAGCCGATGATCAGGAGCAGGCCGGTTGCGTCCAGCCAGCCGTAATTGAGATAGGCCACCGCGGCAATCCCCAGGAAGCCCCCCAGCCAGGACCAGCAGATTTCCGCCAGGCTGACCCGGGGCGGGCTCTGGGTGGTGGCGGTCATCTTGCGGAAGTAAGTCCCGATCATGACGCTCCCCGGCCCATGGTGGCCTTGACGATATCCCCCCGGCATACCAGGCCCAGGAGGCGGCCGGCCGGGTCGGTGACCGCCACCCGGTTGATGCCCTTTTGGGTAAGCAACGCCGCGATGTCCCGCACCGGGGTGTCCGGGGCCACGGTGACGGCCGGGGAGGTCATGAGGTCCGCGGCCAGGGCCCGCTTGATGGGCAGGGCCACGCAGCCTTTGGTCAGCAGGCAGCCCGCCACCAGGCTCATGAAGTTCCGGGGTTCTTTGACGCCCATGCGGGAGAGGAAATCCTTTTCCGAAATGACCCCCACCACCTTATGCCCGGCGTTGACCACGGGCACCCCGGAGACCCCTCGCCGGCCCATGGCTGCGGCCACCTCGGCCACCGGCGTGCCGGGCTTGACCGCCACCACGTCGGTGGTCATGATCTCCGCGGCGGTGACGGCCCGGCTCAGGCGCTCCAGGGCGCGGCGGTAGGCCAGGCTATAAAGCTCTTTGAAATCCCCGGAGGTGATGTCCAGGTATCCCGGGATGCCTTGCATGGCCTCGTAGATATCTTCGTCTTTGAGATCAATGCCGGTCGGGAAATCCTTTACATTATCAGGCATGGCATACCCCTTCCTGGCCACAGGCCGGAAAGCCTGTCACCGATTGTTGCGTATCTATTGGGATAAAATAACCATTATTTGCGATTGTTCTACCTTTATTTCCTGATATTATGGGGCGAACTTCATGACCTTAAGAAAAAATTAAGGAAGTTGGGGTTCAGTTTCAAGGGTTTTTTTTATGGGTGGGAAATTATCACGGCTGATCAAAAGCCGCATCGATCCGGAGCGTTATGGCTGGTCCGGCCATTTCCGCTGGCCGCTCATGAGCATGGCGGTGGGCGTAGTCTCCGGCTTTGGGGCCATTCTCTTTGAAGAACTTTTGAGATATGCACTCTACCATTTTTTGCATCTGCCCACCGGCTTCATGGAACCGGTAAAAGGGATGGAAGCGGCGGCCGTGGCCGCCCTGGCCGGGACCCACTCCTGGCTGTTTCTGGTCATTCCCGCCCTGGGCGGCCTGGTATCGGGGCTTCTGGTCTATTTGATCGCCCCGGAAGCGGAGGGGCACGGCACCGATGCCATGATCGAAGCCTTTCACCGCCGAGGCGGCTATATTCGCAAACGGGTCCCGCTGGTGAAGATTTTGGCTTCCGCGATTACCATCGGCAGCGGCGG
>PEWM01000064.1 GCA_002779455.1 Deltaproteobacteria bacterium CG07_land_8_20_14_0_80_60_11 | reverse complement strand
TTATGTTCCGTAGGGGCGGACCCATGTGTCCGCCCTCAGGTTGGGCGCACACGCGGGTGCGCCCCTACAGACCGTAAGCTTTTATTACTTCTATGAGCGCAACTTGGTATCAGCCTGTGCAGGCGCCCCGGGTTCCCAGGAAGGCGTGCAGGCTCTGGATCACGGGGGAGGCGGGGTCGGCCGGGAGGTTCCAGAGTACGATGAGCATGGCCCCCATGACGCCATCGCCCCAGGAGCAGCTGCATTTTATGGTGGGGGACAGAACGGGCGGCCCCAGGATTGCGGTGAGGCGGGCGATGAATTCCCGTCCCTGGGTGGAGGCCGGCACGTTCAAAGAGGCCTGGTCGCGGTAGAGGGTAAGGGAGAATTCCACCTCGCCGTCGGCGCCGGCGTGATCGTCCCGGCGGGCGCGCCCTTCCACCATGGCCACCCGGCGGCGCTGTTCCTGGTTATCGATGGCTATGTGCCACTCTTGAGACACCGGGTCACCTTTATTCGGTCAGGACGGCATAGGGCTAATACCGAGTCGCAATCAAAAAATGCGGAATTGTAACGACCGCGTATGCGCCCTTAATTCAGGGCGGACACATGGGTCCGCCCCTACGAGAAATTTTATGATTGGGGGTGGCCCAAAACGGCCATGGTGGTTTAGCCTGCGCCAGCACAGGCTGGAAAGCCACCCATTGACTGCAATCTGGTTTCAGTCATAGCCTATCTCCTGCTTACGGTGGCCGAGCCCGCGGCGGTGAGTGGACGGGCGGCGCATCGTGGAAACGCCGGGGGGCAGGTCAGACCAGCTCTTTTAACCGGGCGGCAAAGCCCGGGAGCTGCAAGGCCTCGTCCACCCTTCCTAACCCCATCAGGGCGAAGCCTTTCCCCATCATGGCTTCCAACAGGTCCGGGGCCACCTTGAGGATCCGGTTAAAAATCTCCAGGGCCTCGTCATAGTGCGACAGCTCCGTCAGGGTGGTGGCTTTATAGACCAGGGCTTCCACGTTGGCCGGGTCCAGCATCAAGGCCATGTTGTAGCATTCCAGGGCTTTTTCCGGACGGCCGGCCTCAGACAGCATCCGGGCCGCGTCCAGGTAAGGCTGGCGGGGGTCTTCCTCCACTGACTTCCGGGTTTCGATATAGGCGTTGAGCACGTGGTCGCCGCCGTCCGAGAAGGCCGGCATGCCGTGTCCGGGGAGGAGGAAATCCACCGCGTAGGGTACCAGGCGGGCTAAAGAGGCCACCTGTTGGTCCATATTGCCCAACTGCTTATCGGCGTCGGACAGGATGTTCTCCGTGGGACTGCTGGGGAAGGCGGTATCGCCGGAGAAGAGGATGCGGTTGTGGTGCTCGTAGAGACAGATGTCACCCCTGGTATGGCCGGGGGTGGGGATGACCTCCAGGAGATAGGGCCCCACCGGGATGCGCTCGCCGCCCCTGAGCATCACCACCTGGTCGAGGCGGCCGGATTTTTCCATGATTTTCATGAAGGGGACGTTGCGAAAATTGATATACGGCAGGGTGTCCATGTGGCCGTAGACCTTGGGCTTGGACCAGTCGAAGAGTTCGCCCATCCCCCCCACGTGATCGAAGTGACAGTGGGTAATGAAGACTTGTTCCAGGAGGGAGATATCGAACTCCTGGCTCAATTCGTGGAGCATGCCGTAATAGTTGCCGGCGTCGATGAGGGTGCGGCCCTCATTCAAGACGTAGACATTGCAGCTCATGCCGGCTTCTTCCACCCACCAGATACCTTCAAGCCTTGGGTCGTATTCTCCCAGATGGATCATTGCTCCTCCGATGCTTTTTTATCTCCCGCAAAGATGCACAGGCGCAGAGACAACCTGTGTAACCGCCGCTCTCGGCTGTTCTTTACTTAATATCCGTGGTGGGGGGCGCCCACATTACGTTTTAGCCGTCTTTGCCAATCTTTGGTTTTTGCTGATTGCTGAAAGCTGATCGCTGATAGCTATTTTTCCAGGGATTGGCCCATAATCTCCTCCAGGCGGCGGAGCATGGCCGGGCGCCCGCCAGCCGGGAAGCGCCATTCCACCAGCAGCAAGGCGCCTTCTTCCTCATCCTGGCGGCCGCCTACCTGGATCCGGGGCGGCTCCTCCGGGGCGCCCAACTGGGCGAACAGGTAGTCCAGCAGGCGCTCGCCGTCGAAGTCCCGACTCACTTCCAGGGAGAGAAAATCCAGGCCCACCACGGCATAAAAGAAGAGTTCATCGTGATAAGGCCGCTCATAGGGCGGGGAGGCGTGGCCTTCCAGAATGAGACGGCGAGGGCGGGCTTCCCGATGCAGGAGGCGGAATTTCCAGTCTCTAGGCGCAGTTGCGGTCGTCGGCATCGTAAAAATTGTACCCGGTTTGGGGCCGGATGTCAATCCGGGTCGGGGGATGGTGGGATCAACCTTTCAGGCGGCGGCGCGGGAGTGAACGGTATCGAATCAGACTTGAGCCGGCGCCATCAAATCACATCAGAAGGCGTAATATCAGATAATTGTATCTGGTCAATTTTCTTTCGTCGCCACATTTTCCCGAGGCCGGATGGGGGGCGGGATCCACAAAAATCGGCGGTTACCGGAGAACTTGAGTATGAGGGGAGGGGGTGAGGGACACGCCCCCCTCCACTCCCCCCAAGACTTTTTCCATCAGGCTTAAGTTACCCGGCAGTCTATCTGGATCATGGTTTGGCAGGGGTGGCGCCCTTGGGGGCGGCGCTGGGGGGGGGCTCCTTAACGACGGCCTGCAACCGTTTGATGGCCTGGTTGACCGGCTCAAGCTTGGGGTTGAACAGCAGGGCCCGGCGATAATGGTTCAGGGCTTGATTGTTATCGCCCCAAGCCTCAAGAATACGCCCCATTTCGTAATGGTAGAGGCTAAATTCCCCTTCTTTGGAGAAGAGGTAGCGAAACTCCGCTACGGCCCGCTCACGTTCGCCCTTGATGGCGTAAACCCGCCCAAGATCGAAATGGACCTCCAGGTTGTCCGGCGATTCTTCCAGGGCCTGGTCCAGAAATTCCTTGGCCTGGTCCACCTTGGCCCGATCCAGGGAATACATTTTGCCCAGCATAGCCATGGCGTGATAATTCTTGGGATCTAATTGCAGGGTTTGTTTCATTTCTTTCTCGGCCGGCTCCTTGTCGCCGCGATAAAAATAAATCTTGCCCAGCCAGAAATGGGCCAGAGGAGCGTCTGGGGACAGGCGCACGGTCTCCTGGAACTCTTTTAAGGCTTCGTCCTTTTTCTGATCCGCCAAGAATTTATGACCCTGGCGAAAGTGCTCCATGGCCTCGGGGGACAAAGGCGGCTTGGCCTCTTTTTTATTCTTGGGGGGAGGCCCGGAGGGTTGGCAGCCCATGGGGGCCATTAAAAAGATGCACCCGAGGAAGAGTAAAAAAAACCCCAAACCTGACTTTTGTGTTATGGCCATCGTCAAATCCTCCTTTTTATGATTATACCTTTTCAGCCCCCCGGACAGAGAGGAGTTGTCGCGGCATGATTATGGTATAAATTGCCGGAATAATAAACAGGGTCAGGAAAGTCGAACTTACCAGACCGCCGATGATGGTCCAGGCCAGTGGACACCAGATCTGCGTGCCCTCGCCCCGCTCCAGGCCCATGGGCAACAGTCCCAGGATAGCCGTGACCGAGGTGATCAGGATCGGGCGCAAACGGTCCTGGGAACCTTGCAGCACCGCCCGGTAGTAACCCAACCCTTTCGCTCTGAGCCGATTAATATGATCCACCAGCACAATGGCATTGTTGACCACAATTCCGGCCAGGGCCAGGGCTCCCACATAAACCGCCACGCTGACCACATAGCCGGTTAGCCAGAGGGCGGTCACAATACCCACCAGGGCCATAGGCACCGAGCAGATTACCAACAAGGGGGTGCGGAAGGATTCAAACAGCGCCGCCATGATCATGTAGATCAGGACCAGGGCCAGTAAGACCGCGGAGAGGATCTCCCGGCGGCTCTCTTTCATTTCCTCAAAGCTATGCCCCAGCTTGATTCCATAGCCCGGCGGGCAGGTTATCCGATCGATCTCCGTTTGGATGAGCGCCGCCGCGCCGAATAAATCCAGTTCCTGGGTTTCCGCGGTCAATTCCAAGGCCCGGCGCTGGTTGAAACGGTGGATCTCGGTGCTGCCCATGACCTGGCGCACAGAAATGGCAGGCCAGATGGGTACCTGGATCAGGTGCAAAGGCTCGCCCACCCATCGGGGAACTACCAATTGCTGGAGGACCTGGGCGCTTTCCCGGTCCTGGGAGGTCAGGCGGGTCCTCAGATCCACCTCCCGCGCCGATTCTCGGAAGCGATTGGCCAAAGGCCCGGTCACCGCGGCGCGAATCCCGTGGGCGATATCCGTGGCGGTGAGGCCGAGATGCGCGGCGCGGCTGTGGTCAACCCGGATTTCCAGTTCCGGCGACGGGTCTTTCAGGTGAATCACCACATCCCGCAACTTGGGGAGTTGCTGCAAGCGGCGCCGCACTTGCAGCGCCAGTCCGATGAGGGTCTCTTGCTGGGGTCCGTTCACTTCCACGGTCACCACATTTTCGGTCCCTCCCTGACGTTCCAGTTGAAAATGGGTATGGGTCGAAGGCAAGGTGGAAACCTCGGGACGCAACTTTTCCACCAGTTGCCGAGTGGTAAGCCGGCGCTGGCCTTGGGGAATTAACCTGACGCGTAGTTGGGCTAAATTATCCCGGATTTCCGTGGACACATCCTTAACCTCGGGCTGACGCAAGACCATCTGCTCGGCTTGCCGGGTCAGGCTGTCCGTCACGGTCTGCACCGTGCCGGGCAGGGTCTGGATGATCAGGGTGAATTCGCCCCGGTCCATCCGGGCGGCGGTCTCAAAGCCCAGGCGTCCAAAGAGGAGCAGGCTCAGACCCAGAAGCACCGCGCCGCCGCAGACCCAAACCACCCGGCGCCTTATAACCTTGACCAATTGCCGGCGGTGCCAGCGGGCCAGGCGGGGCAGCCAGGCTGCTTCCTTGCGAGGCGCGGGAAAACGGGCCGCCATCACCGGCACTAAAATCAACGCCACCAAGAGCGATACCAGTAAGGCGAAACGTACAGTATACACCATATCCTGGTAGAACAGGCGAATCTTTTTCTGAAAGAAGAAAATGGGGAAAAAGACGGCCAGATGCACCAGGGTGGCGGCGGTAATGGCCTGGGTGACTTCATGGGCGCCGATGGCGGCAGCCACTGGCCGGGAGAGCCCGGATTTCTGGTAGCGGTAAATATTCTCCACGACCACGATGGCATTATCCACCAGCATGCCTATGCCCAGGGTCAGGCCGGCCAGGGAAACCAGGTTGAGACTGATGCCGCTCAGATACATGAACCCAAAGCTGGTGATCACGGAGAGGGGAATGGCCAGCACGATGATCAGGGTGCTGGCCAGGTGACGCAAAAAGACCCAGACCACCAGGCTGGCGAACAGGCCCCCCAACAGGCCGGCATCCCGCAGGCGGTGCATGGCATTGAGAATAAATTCGCCCTGGTCATAAACGATCTCGGTCTTGAGGCCGTAGGGCAAAATTTTCTGGAGGCGATCCAGGCCGGCTCGCAGGGCTGAACTCACCTCGACGATATGAGCCCCATATTCCCGCTGAATGCTGACCATCACCCGGGGTTCGCCCTGGTAGCGGCTCATCACCTCCTCTTCCTGAGCCCCATACGAGATTTTGGCCAGCTGGCTCAAGTAGATCAGGGACCCGGAAGGAGTACGCCTCACCCCCAACTGGCCGATGTCGCTTAAAGATCGGAACCCGCCCATGGAGCGCAGCGGGATGCGGGTGGCGCCATGCGACAGGGACCCCAGGGCGAGCTCCAGATTATTCTCTTTGAGCATTTCCGTGAGGTTGAGGATGGAAAGACCCAGGGCCCTGAGGCGGTCCAACTGCGGTTCGATGACGATCTCGGGTTTCCGGCCGCCGTGGACCTGGGTATGAGCCACTCCCGTTACCCGGCCCAGGTTTTTTTGGACGATCTCTTCGCCGGCGAGGCGCAGGGACACCGGGTCCAGGGAGCCGAAGAGGCTCACCACCATCACCGGCGCCTGGGCGGGATCATATTTCGCCACCTGAGGGGTCCTGGTGTCCTGGGGGAACTGGGGCTGGAGTTGCTGGAGGCGCTCCCGGACCTCCTGCATGACGAAATCCATGTTGGTCCCCACCTCGAAGGACAGCCGGAATTCCGACTCTCCCTCCCGGGAATAGGACCGGAGCCGCACCAGATTATTCAGGGAAGCCAGCGCCGCTTCGACAGGCTTGCTCAGGGTCTGCTCAATCTCCGGGGGGCTATAGGCTCCCAGGCGGGTGGTGACCGTGATCACCGGGTAGGAGATCTCGGGCATCAGATCGATGGGCAGAAAGGCAAAGGAGATCAGGCCCAGCAGGAGTAGGCCCGCAAAGAACATGAAGACGCTGACAGGCCGCTTCAGGGCCCGTTCGATGAGAGTCATCCAGGCTCAATCTCCGACGACCTTTTGAGGCCCCATTTTCTCAGGGTGTCTTCGCTCCAGAGATAGAGCAGCGGCACCAGGACCAACGTGAGAAAAGTAGAGGTGATGAGTCCTCCCAGGACCGTGAGGGCCAGGGGCACTCTCAGTTCGGCGCCCTCCCCCCGGGCCAGGATCAGTGGCAAAAGCCCCAGGCTGGTAGTGAGGGTGGTCATGATAATGGGCCGCAGGCGAGCCCGGCTGCCCAGGATCACGGCCTCGGTCAGTTCGTAGCCCCGGCGGCGCAGGGTATTGGTATAATCTATGAGCAAAATGGAGTTATTGACCACGATCCCGCCCAGCATGATGGCCCCGAAGAAGACCCCCAGGCTGATGCCCCAACCGGTGACCCCCAGGGCCAGGGCCACGCCCACCAGGGAAAAAGGCACGGCAAAGAGGATGATCAGGGGATGAACCAGGGATTCAAACTGTCCGGCCAAGATCATGTAAACCAGCAGCACCGAGAGCACGAGAGCCCAGAACAAGGCGGAAAAAGAACGGCCCATTTCCACGGCCTCGCCGCTCTGCACCAAGGTGTAGCCCGGGGGCAAAACTATGGGCTTAAGGGCCTGATGGATGTCGTTTTGGCAATCGCCCAGGCTGCGGCCCACCGCATTTCCCTGGATGGCCACCAGGCGCTCCTGGTCCCGCCGGTTAATCTCCATCAGACCGGGCCCGCTTTCGATACGGGCCACGGCCTGAAGCGGGATTTCCGCCCTCAGGTGTTTTGAATAAATGAAAATTCTGTCCAAATCAGGCAGGGTTTGCCGCTTGGCATCCACCAGTTGAACGCGAATGTCGATGTCCCGGTCCGCCTGGCGGAACTGGGTGGAAACGTCCCCCTTGATGCTGGTCTTCAGGGCATCCCCGATCTCCTTGACGGAAAGGCCGAAAGCCGCGGCCCGCTCCCGGTCCAGCACCACCCGCGATTCGTTGGCCTCTTTCTTCAGGCTGGTTTCCAGGTCGGTCAGGCCGCGGACGTTCTTTATCCGGGTGATCGCATCAAAGGCCAGTCTTTCCAAAACCTCCAGGTCCGGGCCTTGCAAATAGAGCAATTCCGGGAGTTGCGGTTTCTGATTCAACCACAGACCGATGCTTTGCGGAAAGATGTATTCGACCCGGGCCTCCGGAATCTTATCAATCTGGGGGCGCAGTTCCTTCACCACCGCGGCGGCAGCAAGCGCAAACTCTTTGACGGGCCGCAGCGTCACGGTCAGGGTGCCGACCCGGGGCTCCTTTTCCTCCATGGCTTTTTCATACTGCTCCTTGGGATTGTACCCAAGTTGGGTGATCACCGTCTGGACGCCGGGATGGGCCAGCAGGAGATCCTCGATGCTTTTCAAACGCCCCGAGATGATCTCAAAAGTCGTACTGGGAGGGTTACTGACTCGCAGCAGGAACTCCCGCTGATCCAGGGTGGGAAGCAGTTCCCGCCCGATTGACATCAGGATTCCCACCCCCAGGGCGGTCAGGACGATGGCCGCGGTCAAGACCAGCCGGCGCCGCTTAAGAGCCCCGGTGAGGACGCGGGTATAGGCCTGATCCAAGCGATCCTTCAAGGTCAAGGCCCACCCCCCCTTGGGTTCAGGCCGGGCCCTGACCTTGGCAGCCCAGGGGATCTTCAAAGATACCAGCATGGGGTTCAGGACCAGGGCCACCGCCAGGGAGATGAGGAGCGAAAAAGAGATGGTCAGGCCCACCTGATAGAGGAATTGGCCGGCGATCCCCTTGACGAAGATCACCGGTACAAAGACGACGATGTGAGCCAGGGTGGAGGCGGTAACCGCCATCTTGACCTCATCGGTGCCTCTGACGATGGCCACCGTGGAAACCGCTTCTCCGGACTCCTGGTGCCGCCGGATATTTTCCAGGACCACCACGCCGTTATCCACCAGCATGCCGACGCCCAGGGCCAACCCCCCGAGGGACATCATATTGAGGCTGATCCCGGCCAGATACATCAGGCTGAAGGTGGCTAAAATGGAAATGGGGATGGCGGTCATGATAATCATGGCGCTGGGCAGGCTGGCCAAAAAACCGAAGAGCACCCCAAAAGACAAGAGCCCCCCCAACAGGGCGGCCTCTTCCAACTGATTGATGGCCTGCTGAATGAACCGCCCCTGGTCCTGCGCCACCTGAATTTGCAGCCGGCCCTGGTATTCCTGATTCAGGGCGTTGACGCGAGTCTTGACTTTATCCACCACCTGGACCGTATTGGCGTCCGCCATCTTGAAGATGGCCAGAATCAAGCTGGGCTGACCGTTGAGACGGGCCAGGGATTGGTCTTCCTTATACGTGTCTTGCACCTCAGCCACTTCCCGGATAAAGGTCGGCGGGCCGGGCCGCCGGTCAGGGCGGCTGCTCAGCCCCACCTTGGGCAAATCCTTGACCTCCTTGAACTCCCCCATGATCCTCAGGCGCAGTTCCTGGTTATGCTGAACAATCTTCCCGCCGGGAAAATTAAGATTGGCCTCCTTCAAGGCATCGCCCAGAGAAGATATGGAGACTTTATGGGCCGCCAGCCGTCCGGGGTGGACCGCCACCCGAATCTCCCTTTCCTGCCCGCCGCTCAACCTGGCCGAAGCCACTCCCGGGACCCGCTCCAATTCTCGTTTGACCACATCTGAGACCAGATTCTGCAAGTCTTCAAACCCCAGGTTTTCTCCCTTCACGGCCAGGGACATGACGGGCAGAGACCCCGGGTCATAGCGGATTATCATGGGGGTGGTGGCTTCCTTGGGCAGCAAATCCTTGACCTGATCGAGTTTCTCCCGGACGTCCAGGGAGGCGTAATTCATGTTGGTGCCCCAATCGAAATCCATGGTGACCAGGGAAATACCTTCCCGGGAGATGGAATTGATCTGCCGCGTATGACCGATGGTTCCCAGGGCGGATTCCACGGTCTTGGTGACCAGGGATTCCATCTCCTGGGGGCCTACATTTTCACAATTGGTGACCACGGTAAGCTGGGGATAGTTGAGGTTGGGCATTAACTCCAGGGGCAGGCGCTGCCAGGAAAGAAAGCCCATCAAGCCCAGGGCCAAAAAGATCATGGACACGGCAATGGGACGCTTCAGGGCTAGGTCGGTCAGTTGCATGGCGGAGCTCAAGGGGCAGCCGGAGAGGAAACTACCCGGCTCAGGTCTCGGAGACGCTCGGCTCCTTCCACCACCACCGCGTCGCCGGGCTGCAAGCCGGCCTTGATTTCGACCCAATTGGCGGTGGTCAATCCCGCAGTAACACTGCGCAAAATGGCGATCTCATCAGAAATCACATAGACTTGCCAGGACTTATCCGCCGCGCGGCGCAGCGCCTGGGGGGGAATGGCCACTACTTGGGGGACCTTATCCAGGACAATTTCGATCCGGCTGAACATGCCGGGCTTGAGGGCCAGTTCGGGATTGGCCACCCGAATCTTGGCAATAGCACTCCGGCTCTCCGGTTTGAGGACCGGATCAATCCGCTCGATCCTGCACCTAAATTGGCAAGGCCGGCGTCTCCTCTTGGTGACCGGGCACCGCCGGGAGAACCTTGGGCCAGGTCTGGAAAACCTCTGCCGGGCCTTGGGGGATCTGGCAGCCCTTTATCCTGATATTCAGGTAGTCTATCCGGTGCACCTCAACCCCCGGGTGCAAGGGCCGGTTTTTGAAATCCTGGGGGGAAGGGCGGGGGCCGGCAAGGGTGGCAGTCTTCAGATGGAGGCTCCCGGGGGCGGCCGCCTGGCCCTCTTACCACCCCTGCCGTATGCCCCGTTTGTCTTTCTGTTGAGCCAGGCTTATCTGGTTCTGACGGACTCCGGCGGCGTCCAGGAAGAGGCCCCGGCCCTGGGAAAGCCGGTCCTGGTAGCCCGGGAGATCACTGAACGCCCGGAAGTGCTCCAGGCGGGGGCCGCCAGGCTGGTGGGCCTGAACCGGGAGCATATCGTCCGGGAAGCCGGAGAACTCCTGAATAATCCCGAGACCTATAAAAAGATGGCCCGGGCCGTCAACCCTTACGGCGACGGCCAGGCGGCCCGGCGCATCGTGGACATCCTGGAGGAAAAGCTGCCGGATCTGGGAGTTAAATAAGGATCTCTTGGTCCGCCATCCTAACTGAAAACTTGGTACAACAACTGGGGGCAGGTCATCTGTCTATGAGCAGGCCCGGGGAGAGTCACACTCAGATTCACCCTCAATCAAAGGCGAGGGGGTTAGGCCTGATGACCTAACCCCCACTTAAGTACCTAAAATTACATGGTGCCGGAGGCCGGACTCGAACCGGCACAAGGTTGCCCTCGGGGGATTTTGAGTCCCCTGCGTCTACCAATTCCACCACTCCGGCGGCCCACTTATTTTAAATCGCTTCACCAGGATTTGGCAAGTGGGGAGACAAAAAAACCGGCAGAAGACCCGCATGACCTCCGGGTTACTTGCCGGTTGGTTAGATTTTCCAGAATTTTCTCTAAGTGGGCGGCGCCGGAGCGGTGGCTCCCGGTCCGGTCTTACTGAGGCGGACGGGAAACCGGGATTTCCTGGGGAGGCCGCAGGGTTGGCGCCCCCATGCCCCCGGGCCCGCCCATGATCCCGGGCCGGGCTTGGCCACCGGACCCGCCCGCACCGCTCTTGATGCTCCGGGCTTCCTTGATCAGGGACATGAGGTACATGAGATAGCGGGCTTGCTGGATCGGCGTGAGCAGGGCCGTCTCTTCGTCATCCTTGCGCTGCTGCAGGTTGAGCATCTCCAGCCGCTTGCGCTTCATCTCGGCGAGCAGGGCTTTGATTTCCGCCTCCGGCGGGGCGGGCTGGCTCATGAGCTGCTGCAGGCGCTGCATATCGCTTTTCATCCCCGTGACCATCTGGTGCCGCAACGGCTTATACCGCGCCTCGATGGCCAGCAACTGGTCCACGGTCGGCTGGTTTACTCCGAGAGCCGGGCCCAACTGGTGCCGCTTGACTTCCAGGAACCGGTCCTGAAAGCCGCCGCCACCGCCAAATTCACGACTCGGCTGTCCCCAGGCCAGGCTCGCACCGGCCAGGGTTAGCCCCAGGAGCACAAAGAAAATCCTTCGAAGCATGAGCCATCCTTCTTACGTTGATGCAGTTTGTTGAGAAATGCATTCTTTTCCTGGTCGGTCATTCCCGCCAGTTCCGCATCCAGGTCCCAGCCGGAAATATCCACTTCCTCCACCGGTTGGTGCGCATCTTCCTCCAGAGCGACCGTGACCAATTGTTCTATGGGCAGGGCGGGGGACGCGGGGACCTTGGCCAGCGGCGCCGTAGCCTTCGGCGGGACGGCAGCCATTTTGGCCGCGGACGGAGGCTTTACCCGGGCCTGGTCCTGAATGGGGGCGCCGGGGCCCGTGAGCTGCACCGCCGCATAGAGCAGCAGCACTGCCAGGGCCGGCGCGCCCAGAAGATAGGGCAGCCGAAACCACCGGGGGCTGGTTGAGGCGGGCGCAGTCTGGCCTTCCTGGGCGGCCTGGACCAGCTTCAGGTGCATCTCCCGGGAAAATTCGCCCCAAAATTCCGGCGCCGGGTCCACCACCGGAGATGCCTCAATGGCGGCGACCACCTCCCTGAGTCCCGCCAGTTCCTGACGGCAGGCGGAGCACCGCGCCACATGGGACTTGAGCCAGAGCTTCCCCCAAGCGGGGAGGTCACCGCCGGGATACTCTGGCAGCCACCGTTTTAGAAGAGCGCATTGCCACTTCATGGTCGTCCTCGCTCTGTATATGTTTCTTCAGGGTCTTCAACGCCTGGCAGTAATTAACCCGGGCGGCGCCGGCGGTCCCGCCCAGGACCTGGCTGATCTCCTGATAAGACAGGCCCTGTTCCACCTTCAGGGTGATCACCGCCCGCTGCTTGGCGGGGAGCCGTTCCAGGGCCGCATAGAGCCGCCGGCGGTCGTCCCGGGCAACCAGGTCCGCCTCCGGGGAGGGCTCCTCCCCCGCCAGATTCACTTCGTCACAGTCAACCGGATCGCCGAATTTTCTGCGGCTCTTCAAAAAATTGTAGCACTGGTTGATGGCAATCCGGAACAACCAGGTGCGAAACTGCGCATCCTGGCGAAAACTTCGGATGTGGACAAAGGCCTGGAGAAAGGCCTGCTGGGCCAAATCCTTAGCCTCCTCCGCATCGGATACCATGCGGCAGGCCAGACCGTAGACCTCCCGTTGGTACTTCTGCACCAGTGCTTCGAAGGCCGGAAGATCACCTGCCTGGGCCTGGGCCACAAGCTGAGCATCGGTCATGGGATCTTAATTCCGGCATTCATTGATATAGACCCCATCGAGCTCTGAATGTTAAGCATAAGTTTATCATTTTGATAAAGTTACCGGGGTTTGACGGCGGCCGACAGTTCCCCGCCAGACCATCCCTTGCATTATCGCTCATCAGACGCCGGGACTCAACTTTTCCTGGGGCTTTTCCGCCGAACTCCTGCTGCAGGATGGGCGGCACCGGCTGGGTAATGTACACCGTGGTGAAGGCCGCGGCCACCAGGCCGAAGACCAGGGCCTGGAAAGTGAAGAAGGATTGCCGGTTCATCGCCTTCCGTTGGAGTGAAGGGGGTCACGAAACCCCGCTTCCCAAGCCGGGGTCCCGGCACGGCGCCAACTTGGCTGCAACCTTAAATTTTTATTATACCTTATTGCCACAAAAAGGGTAAAATGGGCCGCAGCCGCGTCAAGGCTGCCCAGGGCAATCCGGCGTCCCAGGCGCTTGCGGCAGCCCTTACGGTCATTATCCGCCGAACCGGAGTTTGCGGCAGCCATGCCTGGCCTGGCCTTGATCTTCGCCGTCTGTCTGGCCCTGATCCATCTGGGCGCCAGCCGGTTCTCCCTGGCCAGGGCGGAGCCGCGCAGCCGCTGGCTCTCGCTGGCCGGGGGCGCCTCCGTGGCTTACGTCTTCGTGCACATCTTGCCGGAGTTAAAGAAAGGCCAGGACGTCATGGTCCGGGCCGACCTCCCCCTGGAGTTCCTGGAGCACCACGTCTATATCGTGGCCCTGCTGGGTTTTGGCATCGGCCTGATGACCCCGATCCACGAACTCATGCTGGCCGTGCTGTTCGCCTTCCTCGCCGGCGGGGTCATCCTCAATGTCATCAAAGAGGAACTGCCGAAAGAACAGGAGAGTCTCTTCTGGGCCTTTGCCCTGGGCGCGGCGCTCTACACCGCGCTGCTGCTGGCCCTGTAGAAACCAGCCGAGATGGTTAGCTTGAATTTTTCAAGCCCGCTAGCCAGTTCCTCCCTTTTGCGCCCCCACAGGCTGGCAGCCTGTGCCACTCTGGTGGTCAGGGGCTTCCCGCTGAAGGCAGGGAAAGCTCGCCGAACACCCGAATTATCAGGCGGGGCCGCTTTGCCGCAGTGGTAAACAGGTCAATCACGCCGGCATAATTGCCCGTTTCCTGCCGTTTATTGCGGACTTCCACCACGTAAACCCGCCCCGGCTCTACCGCTTTTACGGTCACGTCGATGAACTGAGGGATATTGGTCTTAAATTCTTTGATCTCCCAGGGAGTGGGGAGGTGTGAAGTAAAACGCACCTGACTGGTCAGTTTCTCTCCCGGCTTGCCCCGGAACCGGATGATGTGGCTGGGCTGGATTTCAATGAAAGGTTTGCCGTAACCTTGCATGGTCAGGACCACTTCGGGAAGGTTCGGATCGTTAAAAAACACCTTGGTTTTCTTGGCAAATTGGCGGAGCACCGAGTAAGGGGCGATGGTCAGGGTGATGCGGCCCAACGCGCCGGGGGGGATGCGGCGGTCGGAGTCGGCGGCGGTGCAGGCGCAATCCGAATCGATATCCTTGATCTCTAACAGGGCGTCGCCGATATTCTTGATGTCAAAGGTGTGGGTCAACTTCCGGTCTTCGAAAACTTCGCCGAAATCAAAGGTGGTCTCGGGGACCTGGGCTTTCGGCCCGATGGTGGCCGCGGCCGCCAGTGGCGTGCACAGCAGCAGCAATATCCCGATGAAAGCGCGGTTGACCAATTTAGTGATGCACATAAATCTCTCCGCTCCTATTCCGCATCCAGGGCCCGCCAGCCGAAGCTTTCCAGGTAGGTCTGGAGCTTTTTCCGCTTCTCCCGGTACTTATCCTCCCACAACGGGGCGCAATCCGAAAGCCCTATCTCCCCTTCCCTGAGGGCCGCAGCATAGGCCATGCAAGTGGGAGAGCCGCAGGCCTTGCAGTTGGTCATGGGCGTGAGCTTCAAAATCTCCATGATCTTAAGGCCGGCTTGACTCACGTAGCGAGGGGTGATAGCTTCCCGGCGGGCATGAATGTCGTTGATCTGGCCCTGAATCCAGACGAGCAGGGCCTTAGCCTCTGCTATGTCCCGGGCTCCCCGAATGGCGATTTTTTGGGGGTGCAGGGTGATCCATTTGCCGTCCGACATTTTGAGCAGGAGCACCTGATTGGTTTGATCGTAGTCCCAGCCGCCTAATTCGGCATTCACGCAGGGGAAAGACGGGGAGACATCGGCCTTGAACGTGGCGATGGCGTGCAGGACTTCCTTGGAGGAGTCCATCTTGGGCCGAAAGATTTCAAAGTTGTCTATCTGGTCCAGTAACATGGTTATTTTTTGTCACCGCTTAAAGGCGCGAACCTTCACGCTCAAAATTTTCCCCTGAAGCCGCTCGTCCATCCCTGGGGCCTCGTAGGGGGACTCTGAGACCACGGCCACGTCGGCAAAACCGGCGCGGCGGATGGTGTTCAGGTAGGCCGTCTTGGGCATGGCGCCGGCCAGGCAGTCGGCCCAGGCCGCGGCGCTGGCCCGCACGTCCGGCGGCAATTCGCCGGCGGTTACCAGGTCGGCGATGAGGATGCGCCCGCCGGGCCTCAAGACCCGATGAATCTCTTTAAAGCTCGCCAGTTTGTCCGGGGTCAGGTTGATCACGCAATTGCTGATGATGACGTCTACGGTGGCCGAATCCACCGGGAGATGCTCAATATCGCCCTGGCGGAACTCCACGTTGGCGAAGCCGTGCTCCCGGGCCAGTTGACTTCCGCGGGCCACCATGTCCTCCGTCAGGTCCACGCCGATGACCCGGCCGCCATCCCCGACCTTGTTGGCCGCCAGGAAGACGTCGATGCCGGCGCCGGAGCCCAGGTCCAGGACGGTTTCGCCAACTTTAAGGTCCGCCAGGGCGGTGGGGTTCCCGCACCCCACCCCTAAAATCGCCAACTCCGGCACCAGGCGCAGGTCCGCCTCGGTATAGCCCACGGCCAGACACTGGCCGGTTACGGTCGGCCCACAGGTGGGGCAGCAGAAAGTCTGCTCCCCCCGGGCGATCTTGCCGTAACGGTCCTTGATGACATCCTTCAATTTCTGATTATCCACCCTCTATCCCTCGCTTCTTTTCCGCCCCAGTCCATTTTCTCAGATGCCCAAGAATTACCAGGCGCGGATCCCTTGGAAGAAAATATAGGCCCCGGCGAAGAAGACCGCCACCACAAAATACCAGTAAACCCCTACCTGGCCGAACATGGCGCCCAGGATCGACATGACCAGGGCCAGGCCCACCACAAAGGTAACGGAATAGAAAAAAGCCTGCTGCTTACGCCCCTCGGCATAGCCGCCGACGAAGCCGATGACCAGGGGGATGCTGGCCAGGATGCAGGGGCTGGCGGTGGCGATCACCCCTCCCAGATAGCTGGCGCCGTATGCCAGGATAGGGCGGGTCTGCATGACCTGCCCCAAGGTTTCACTCCATGCCATGAATGGCTCCTAACTCAGCGGATAAACTTCAATTCCTTGAGTTTTTTGATAACTTCTTCTTTGGGCAAGGCCCCGATATGCCGGTCCACCTCTTTGCCGGAGGCATCGAAAAAGACCTGGGTGGGGATGAGCACGATCTTGTTTTGCTCAAACCGGGGCCTTTCTTCATCCGCATAGACCATGCGAAATTCCACCTGGTCGCCATGGCTAATTTTCAAAGCCGCCATCACCTCTTTCATCTCTCTACAGGGGACGCACCACTTGGCGCCGAATTCGTAAAGGGCGGGTTTGCCTGGGGCCGGAGCCGAACCCTGCGCCAGGGTCGGCACAGGTTGCCAGACCACCAGAAATCCCATTACCAGATAAACCAACCCGACAACATAGTGACGCCAAAATTTCATATGTCCCATCCTTATTGAGTGATTAGGGTCAGACGCGCTGACTTAATATGATAAGCCAAATTTTTTTGGGCATCAGTGGGTGATGCCCAGGACGTCAATGACATCGCCGACGCAGAGCTCTTCGGTCCCTGACCAGAGCCAGAGAATTTTTAAGCGGGCCTCGTCCGGCAGGGATTTGAAGAATCGCGCCTCGGCTCTCATG
>PEWM01000146.1:4517-4928 GCA_002779455.1 Deltaproteobacteria bacterium CG07_land_8_20_14_0_80_60_11 | reverse complement strand
AAAGAAGTGAGAAAAGCGGTAGTGAAGCTTTTCGCGAATTTAGAGTTATCTGACCCGGAAAGAACTTTTGATATGCACCCTCATGAACTTAGCGGAGGTATGCAACAACGTATAGTAATAGCTATGGCTCTCGCTTGTAATCCATTACTCCTGACGTTAGATGAACCAACTACTTCCCTTGACGTGACAATTCAAGCCCAAGTCTTAGACCTAGTAAGGAAACTTAAAAAGAAATACAAATCATCCGTCCTTTTCATAACACATAACTTAGGAGTTATTGCTGAGATATCTGATCGAGTGGCTGTAATGTACGCTGGAAACGTTGTTGAAGTAGCGGATGTGAAAGAAATCTTCAAACGTCCTCTCCACCCATACACTAAAGGATTAATAGGATCTATCCCTAGAGCAGGA
>PEWM01000146.1:0-4407 GCA_002779455.1 Deltaproteobacteria bacterium CG07_land_8_20_14_0_80_60_11 | reverse complement strand
GGCCGGGGCGTCGTTCACCCCGTCCCCGGTCATGGCCACAATCTCCCCGTGTTTCATCAACTGTTGGGTGATGCGCAACTTGTGTTGGGGCGCCACCCGGGCATAGACCGAGACTTTTTGGACCAGGTGATACAGGTTGAGGTCGCTCATGGTCTCGATTTCTTTGCCCGCCAGGACGGTGCGCACCGCCCCCTCGGGGCCGGCGCGTTTGACCAGCGCCGCGAGGACCTCTTTAATGAAGCCAAACAGTTCCATGTCGCTCATGGCCATTAAGTGTTTTCCGGTCAGACCCAGGGACGGCTCACCGGTCAGACCCGAGCGTTGCGCCAGGACATTGGCCACTTCTTTGGTGACCGAGAAGAGTTCTTCATCCGTCATGGCCTCCATGGGCTTAGCAACCAGGTCCTCCACGACCTCGGCATTTTCCTCGATACCCAATTGCTTGGCAATGGCTTCAGCGGTGACCGCGTGGTCGCCGGTGATCATCACTACCCGAATGCCCGCCTGCTTGCAACCCGCCACGGCTTCGATGGCCTCGGGCCGGGGCGGGTCGATCATCCCCTGCAATCCTGCGAAGATCAGCCCGGTTTGCAGGTCGGCCATGGTGATTTCCAACTGGCCGGCAGGGACCTCTTTGTAGGCCATGCCCAACACCCGCAAGCCCTCCCGGGCAAAATGGTCGGCCACCCGGGGAACGTCCTCCCAGGCATCCAAACGGCACTCGGCGCAAATGTCCAGCAGCTTCTCCGGCGCCCCTTTGACGAACGCCAGGTTGCGGTCGCCGTGCCGGTGCAGGGTGGCCATATAGCCCCGTTCCGATTCAAAAGGAATGAGGAAGAGTTGCGGAAATTTTTCCCGCTCCGCATCAAGATTCAACCCCGCCTTCATGGCGGCGACGATAAGCGCCCCTTCGGTGGGGTCGCCGTCCACCTTGTAGATCCCATCTTCTTCGTAGACCTGCGACTCGTTGCACAGCAGGCCGATCCTGAAGAGCGGCGCCAGCTGATGGTCGGCTCCGGCCTTGACGGGCCGGCCTTCCTCTAAAATCTCTCCCTCCGGGTCGTAGCCGGTGCCGGTTAGTTCATAGGTTTTTTCGCCGTCGTACACCAGCTTCACCGTCATTTCGTTCTTGGTGAGGGTGCCGGTCTTGTCGGAGCAAATCACTGTAGTGCTGCCCAGGGTCTCTACTGCCGGGAGTTTCCGGATAATGGCGTTACGCTGGGCCATGCGCGCTACGCCGATGGCCAGGGTTATGGTCACCACGATGGGCAGCCCTTCGGGGATGGCGGCCACCGCCGCGGCCACCGCGGTCATGAACATGTCCTGGGCGCTGATCCCCACCAGGATGCCGATGAGGAACAGCAGCGCCGAAGCCACCATGATGATAATACCGATGTTGTTGGCGAACCGGTCAATCTTTTCCTGGAGGGGTGATTTGGTTATCCCAATCTCCTGGACATCTGTGGCAATGTGGCCCAGGACCGTTCGGGAGCCGGTAGCCACCACGACCCCTTTGGCCCGCCCATTGACCACCACCGTACCCATAAAGGCGATGTTGCGCTGATCGCCGGGGGTAAGGTTGTCCTCGGGGATGGCCGCACTCGCCTTCTCCGCCGGGACGGATTCCCCGGTAAGCATGGACTCATCAGCCCTTAACTCGATGGTCTTGATAAGTCTGACGTCCGCCGGCACCCGCCCCCCGGAGGCCAGCACGACGATGTCTCCGGGCACCACTTCTTCGCCGTTGATCTCTATCTCTTTACCGTCCCGGAGTACCCGGGCCCTGGCCACCACCATACTTTTGAGGGCCCGGACGTTCTTCTCGGCCTTGTACTCCTGAATGTAGCCGACGATGGCGTTTATCAATAAAATCGCCAGGATCACCCCGGTGTCCTTGTATTCTTGCAGGAAGGCGGTAACCACCGCGGCGATGAGGAGGATATAGATCAAGGGGCTTTTGAACTGGTGGAGCAGAATTTGCAGACGGCTGATCCCCGCCCCTTCGGCCAGTTTGTTGGGTCCAAACCGCTGCAAGCGCTCCCCGGCCTCAGCTCCGGTGAGACCGTGCTCCGAGCTGTCAAGTTCTGCGAATATTTGATTTATCTCAAGCTGGTACCAGTTCATGGTCCCTCCTTATGGCCGAATCATCGTCTAATTCCTGATAGTGTCGTGTTTCGGAGATAATCACCCGTCAACCGGAGCTGTTCATACAACCTTTCCACGTCTTCCCGACGGCAGAGTTCGGTTCCCGGGGTCATGACCGCCGCCGCCCCTGCGGCAACGCCGTAGCGGACGGCCTCCCGCCAGGACCGGCCCCGGGCCAGGGCGAGGACGATGCCCGCCACGGTGCTGTCGCCGGCCCCGACCTTGCTTTTTATGGGCACCAGGGGTGCCCGCACCCGCTCGGCGCCCTCGGCAGAAGCCACCAAAACCCCGGCGGCTCCCAGGGAAACCACCACTGTTTCGCTCTGGCCGGTGGATACCAGTTCCCGGGCCAAGCGCTCCTCCTCTTGCTCGTCCACCCTTTCCCGGCCCGTAAGTTCGGCGAATTCCCGCAGGTTGGGTTTGATCAAGAACACCCCCTCCGCCACCGCCAGGCGCAAGGCCTCCCCGGAAGTGTCGACAATGAGCCGGGTCTTATTTTCCCTGGCCAATCTGGCCAACTGCCCGTAAAAATTTGCTGGCACTCCTGGAGGCAAGCGCCCACTGGCCACCAGGTAATCGGCCTGGGGCAGGAGACCGGAGAGTTCCTCCAGGCACCGCCGCAACTCCGCTTCCGTAAGCGTCGGGCCCGGCATGCCGAAGCGATATTGCTGGCCGGTGGATTTCTCTAGGACGGTGAAATTTTCCCGGGTGACCCCGGCGATGCTCATGGGCTGATGCTGCAAACCTTCCCCATATAGCAAATCGCTGAGCATCTGGCCCGCTAACCCGCCCGCGGGATAGAGAGCCACAGAGTCCCCACCCAGTTTCCGAATGGCGCGGGAGACATTGATA
Organism: Deltaproteobacteria bacterium CG07_land_8_20_14_0_80_60_11; assembly: GCA_002779455.1. GTDB lineage: Bacteria > Desulfobacterota > Desulfobaccia > Desulfobaccales > 0-14-0-80-60-11 > 0-14-0-80-60-11. The sequence continues at coordinate 1,410 of PEWM01000146.1, read as the reverse complement.
CCTCCCCCACCCGGTTCATACGCAGGAGGCTCACACCGGAGCTTCCATTCGGCCACGACCTGATTCACAGCGGAACTCTTGTCGATGGCAGGGTTCATCGTCAGAGTGGCGATTTTCATAGTCACACCTTTTTGTTTTAAGCAGGCCTCAAGGATAAACAATCCCGACAAGGGACCGGGAGACACGATACAGCACATCGTTGGAGACACTACCAAGGATCAACTGTTTTAGGGGAGATAACCCCCGTGCCCCCATCAGGATTAGGGCATGATGGCCCTCCTCCGCTTCCTCGGCGATCACTCGCGGCGGATGTCCGGCCAGCAATTTTTCGGCAACCATATCCTGAAGGCCTGCCTCTTCGAGGATGCGACGGCTGGTTGCCATAATTTTCTCTCCTTCCTCTATAAAGGGGGCGGTTCCTTCAGCATAGGCCGAACCCAGTAAGACAAAGTCGATAACATGAAGCAGGGTTAACTTTGGCTTGCAGTCTTTAAATTTCTGAGCCAGGGCGGCCCCTTGGCGCACTGCCGCCAGGCTCGGCTCCGAGCCGTCCAATGGCAACAGCAGGGGAGAAATAGGACAGTCAAGGTTGAATGCTACTTCCTGGCCCACTACGAAAACGGTCATTTTCTGGGCCAGAGACAAGACCTGGCGGGTCACGCTCCCCAGGAGCAACCCTTTTATCGTGGACAATCCCCGCCGCCCCATGACGATGGTGGTGTAACCGCCCTCCCCGGCCACTCGGATGATCTCTTCCCCGACCTTCCCTTCGGCAACCCGGGTCTCGATGGGAGCCAGCACTCCTTGCTCTTGTAAGGATCGCTTGCCTTCCTCCAGGAGCGGCAAGACCTCATGATCCAGATGATGCTGCCTTACCCTGCGCCAGGCCGCAACCTGGTCCATGTGAGTCACGCGCAGGTCCACATTCTTGATGTGCCGGGCCAGGTAAGCGCCGCCGATGACCCGAAGCAGGGTGATCTGCTCCACGTCATCCCCTCCGGCATAGGCCAGGCGCGCGGCCCACTCCAGACCCTTCTTCGCCGAGGGGCTGCCGTCATACGGGATAAGAATGCGGGTAAAAGGATAAGGAAGCGTCATCATGATCACACCCTCCTGGTGGTAATTCAAGGGAACGGTTTCACCCCGGTTAGTTACCAAGCCGCTAAATTATCAGATATTTTCTCGTAGACTCCAGGATTACGCCAATCACCCCGGGAATAAGAGGATTCATGGTGCGACCTCCGGATTTTTAAATAACCAAGCCGAGTTGCTAAGATTACCGGGGGTCCCCATGACTATTAAGAGATCGCCGGCCACAAGCTGCATATCCGGCTCCGGGTTGGGCAGCATCTGGGAATCGCGCCGGACGGCCAGTACCGTTACCCCATATTTTTTGCGCAACTCGACTTG
>PEWM01000236.1 GCA_002779455.1 Deltaproteobacteria bacterium CG07_land_8_20_14_0_80_60_11 | reverse complement strand
CGGCCGGGAGCCGGTGGCGATAATCACTTTGGCCGCTTCCACCAGGCTTGACTGCCCCTCTTTTTCCACTTCAATGCGGCTGGGGGCAAGGAATCGGCCTCTGCCCTCCACCAGGTCGATGCGCCGGGCCTGGAACAGTCCCGCGATGCTGCGGCGCAGGCCCGAAACTACCCGCTCTTTCCGGGCGATGATGGCGGCGATGTCAGGGTTGGCCTCCACGGCCTGAAAGCCAAATTCCTTTGCCCGGCGCAGGGCCCGGCCTACTTCGGCGGAGGCCCGCACTGTCTTGGTGGGGATGCAGCCCCAGTTAAGGCAGACGCCGCCTAAAAAGCCTTCCTCCACCACGGCCACCCGAGCCCCCAACTGGGCCGCCCGGATAGCGCCCTGGTAGCCCGCCGGGCCGCCTCCCAGGAAGGCGATGTCGTATGCTGCCGGCATGGGAGTTCCTTATTGGATCACGATGTCCGGCTTAATGACGAGTTCGGACTTGAAGGACTGGTTGATGGTGGAATACTTCATGGCCATGTCCAGGGCCCGCTGCACCATCTCTTTGGATTTGCCCCTGACCACGATCCTGGGATAAAAGGTTACCCGCTTGAACCAGGAGGTGCGGTCCAGGTGCTCCTCCACCTCGCCCTCAACGTCAATGGCAAGAGAGACCAGGTCCATTTTAAAGCGCTCCGCGGCCCAGACCACCATCATGAAGTAGCAGGTATTGGCCGAGGCCACAAAGGCGTCCTCCGGAGTAAGGACCCCCGCCTTGCCAAACAGGTCCGGGGGCGCCGAAAACTCCATCTCCACGCCGTTCTGCATCCAGGTGTAGCCCAGATGCTCGCCCCGCCACTCCACCTTATTTTTATAAATTGCCATAATAGCTCCTTGGTTATGCTTCTTCCAAAACCTTGTCCACCGCCTGGGCGATTTCCGCCGCCACCGCCTTGACCGCCGCATCCTCCTCCGGCCCGAAATGGCGCAGCTTGGTCGGGGGGGTCAGGCCGTGCTTCTTGAGAATCTCGGGGATGGACAGCGATTTGCTGGGTTTGCCCGACAGCATTTCGGTGGCCTTGGCGGCGCACATCTTGTCGCAGCCGTCCACCGTGATGGTGGGGTAATTTTGGGCAAAGGTGCGCTCCTCTTCGCCGCCGGCAATAAACAAGGGCAGGCAGATGGTGACGGTTTCGCCGGGGCGCTCATCCAGCGCCTGGCGGCAGGCCAGGCGGCACAGGGTGCCCTCCGGGATCTCCTCGCCGCTGCAGGAAACGATGCCCACTTTTTGCACCTGGATATCCATCACTGCTCCTCCCCGGCGGCCAGCTTGTCCACTTCCGGGGCAATTTCTGCCGCGGCCACCTGGGCCAGCTGCCGGCCGGTATCATTAACTTCCGCAATGCCTTCCGGCTTCAGGTCCTTGTGTTCTTTGTAAAACCTGATAGCCTCGTAGGCCTTGGCCACCCGGCCGCCCACGGCCTCCACGCTCTTTTTGGCGCAGTCCTTGGGGCAACCGTCGATGGTGATCACCGGGTTCTCCGTCACCAGGGCCACCGCCTCGGGATCGTTGATCACTAAGAGCGGCAGGCAGGTAAGGGTAGCCAATCCGGGCCGCACCTTTTCCACCAGCTCATAGGCGGTTTCCCGGGCCAGGGCGCCGTAAACCTTGCCGATGCCGCTGCAGGGGAGCACCACCACTTTCTTGTATTTCTTACCCATAAAGTTTCTTCGCCTCCTGGGCGACCTTGTCTCTCATCAGCTCAAAGTATTCCTTGGCCTCCATGAGTTGGGCCTTGTCGTCCTCCGGGTCGCTGAGCTCAATGCGATAAATCCAGCCCGCCCCGTAGGGGTCATGGTTGATCAGATAGGGGCTGGCGTCCATCTCCGGGTTGACCTCGGCTATTTTGCCGGACACCGGCGAGATGATGCCGAAAGTGGCTTTGATGGTCTCAACCTTGCCGATCTCCTGGCCCCGCTTGATCCCGGCGCCCGGCGCCACGGTCTCCAGGAAAGCCACGTCGCCCTTGGCCTTCTGCATGAAGTCGGTCAGCCCCACCGTGGCCGCGCCGTTCTGAAAATTCGCCCAGAATTCTTCCTGGCTGTACAGATAGCCTACCTTCACCTTGAAAATGAATTTCTCAAAGGTGGTTTCCAGGAACTCTCCCATCACTCTCTCCTTTTGCTTATCCTAAGATGGCGCCAACTTCCTTGACGATCTTCTTCACCTGGATGGACCCGGCGAACTTGGGCTCCCCATCGATCACCACCAGGGGGCCGGGGTATTTCTTGGTGACCAGGAGTTGGCCGATCTCACTCTCTCTCTCCTCCTGGTTTTCCTTGAGATTCACCTGCGCAACTCCGGTCCGGCCGGGATAAGCTTCCTCTAAAGCTGCCCGCAGCTCGTCCACTTTCTGCTTAAACATCGCGGCGGCTTCCGGGGTGCAAGGCATACTGCCGCAGGAGCATCCTCCTGAGACGCCCGGAAGCTCGAGAATTTTCACGAGAACCACATCATTTTCTGCCATTTTCATCATCTCCAAGTCCTCCGCGTATAGCCCACGGCCAGACACTGGTCAGTAGTAGTCGGCCCGCAGGTGGGGCAGCAGAAAGTCTGCTCCCCCCGGGCGATCTTGCCGTAACGGTCCTTGATAACATCCTTCAATTTCTGATTATCCACCCTCTATCCCTCGCTTTCTTTCCGCCCCAGTCCATTTTCTCAGATGCCCAAGAATTACCAGGCGCGAACCCCCTGGAAGAAAATATAGGCCCCGGCGAAGAAGATCAAGAAACCGGCCGCCTGTTGCATGATCACGCTGGCCTTGGCCCCCCGGGATTGCAGGAAGCTTTCGATTACCCCGGTAAAGGTGCCGGCCAGGATGATCAGGGTGCCTTGCCCCAGGGCGTAGGCGAAGAGCAGGGTGCTGCCGTAAGCCACTTCGCCCTTGACCGCGGCCAGGGTCAGGATCACCGCCAACACCGGCGAGGCGCAGGGCGACAGCACCAGGGCGAAGAGCGCCCCTAAGATCAAGGCGCCGATCAGGCCGGTGCGCTGGGGCAAAAATTTCTGCGAGACCCCGCCCAGTTTGAGATTAATCATGCCGGACAACTGCAGGCCCATGACCATAAGGATGACCGCCACCACAAAATACCAGTAAACCCCTACCTGGCCGAACATGGTGCCCATAAGGGCGGCCATGGCCCCCAGGATCGACATGACCAGGGCCAGCCCCACCACAAAGGTAACCGAATAGAAGAAAGCCTGCTGCTTACGCCCCTCGGCATAGCCGCCGACGAAGCCGATGACCAGGGGGATGCTGGCCAGGATACAGGGACTGGCGGTGGCAATCACCCCTCCCAGATAGCTGGCGCCGTATGCCAGGATGGGACGGGTCTGCATGACCTGCCCCAAGGTTTCACTCCATGCCATGAATGGTCTCCTAACTCAGCGGATAAACTTCAATTCCTTGAGTTTCTTGATAACTTCTTCTTTGGGCAAGGCCCCGATACGCCGGTCCACCTCTTTGCCGGAGGCATCGAAAAAGACCTGGGTGGGGATGAGCACGATCTTGTTTTGCTCAAACATGGGCCTTTCTTCTTAAACCATGCAAACACGGCGTTTCCTCCGGTGGTTATTTTCGGCAATAACCCCGTAACCTCAACTACTCGCCTTGGGGCGGGAGATTTGCATGGGCGCAAGTAGGACAGACATATAAGTCCTGATCCCCGCGCCGCCCCTTCAGGAGAGTGGCGGCAGTCGCCTCGATGCCACAATCCGCACAGCAGATGGGAGTAAAATATTTTTTCCTGAACCATAGAGCCACGCCCACCAGGCTGATGAGCACCGGCACTTCCACCAAAGGGCCGATAACCGCGGCGAAGGCCTCCCCTGACTGTAATCCGAAGACCGCCACCGCCACCGCGATGGCCAGCTCAAAGTTATTGCTGGCGGCAGTAAAGGACAGGGTGGCGGCAATGCGATAGCCCGCCCCGGCCTTGGCCGACATGTAGAAGGTGATAAAGAACATGACGAAGAAATAAATGGCCAGGGGGATGGCGATGCGCACCACGTCCAGGGGGAGCTGCACGATATACTCGCCCTTCAGGGAAAACATCACGACGATGGTGAACAACAGGGCTATAAGGGTGATGGGGCTGATCTTGGGCATGAATTTTTCTTCATACCACTTAATTCCCTTGCGCCTGACCAGAAAAAAGCGGGTGAACATGCCGGCGAAGAAGGGGATGCCCAGGTAGATCAAGACGCTTTCCGCCACCTGGAGGATGGTGACCTTGACTTCCAGGCCCGAGGCGATGCCCAGCCAGGCGGGCAGTACCGAGACAAATATATAGGCGTAGACGGAGAAAAAGAGCATCTGGAAGATGGAATTGAAGGCCACCAGCCCGGCGCAGTATTCCGTGTCGCCCTGGGCCAGGTCGTTCCAGACGATGACCATGGCGATGCAGCGGGCCAGGCCGATGATGATCAGGCCCACCATGTACTCCGGGTAGCCCTGGAGAAAGGTGATGGCCAGCAGGAACATGAGGATAGGGCCGACCACCCAGTTCTGGATTAACGACAGGGTCAGGACCTTGAAGTTCTTGAAAACCTGGGGCAGTTCCTCATACCGCACCTTGGCCAGGGGCGGGTACATCATCAGAATCAAGCCGATGGCGATGGGAATGTTGGTGGTGCCCACCTGAAAATACGTTAAAACCTTGGTGAAGCCCGGGATGAAGTAGCCTAAAGCTACGCCCCCGGCCATGGTCAAGAAAATCCACAGGGTCAGAAAGCGCTCCACAAAACCCAGACGTTTGGCAACCGTGGCGGCCATAAGTGCTCCTATCTCTTTGATATTCGTATAACCGTTTTATTAAGTATGATAAGCCAAATTTTTTAAATTTCCGGGCCTCGTCCGGCAGGGATTTGAAGAATCGCGCCTCGGCTCTCATGGTACTACTTTATAACCGGATAACCGGGTAAGTCAAGATAAAAAATGATTAAAAAAAGACCGGGAAGATAAGCTCAGGAGCATTGGCAGGCGGCGGCGCCGTCCTTGCTCCGCCCCTTGGCCGCCAGCCAGTGCGCCAACCGGTCCTTGAGCGCCTGGGCCTCCGGGCGGGAACTGAGAATCTCCGCCAGCAACTTAAGCTGTTTATCTTCCGGGCTGCCGGGGGCGACGCTCAGCCGGTAATTCATCCACACCCCCTCCCGGCGGTCGATGACCCAGCCCAGATGATAGAGATAGCGCAGGTGCCGGGAC
>PEWM01000220.1:4621-4871 GCA_002779455.1 Deltaproteobacteria bacterium CG07_land_8_20_14_0_80_60_11 | reverse complement strand
CGCGCCAAGTCCGATATTATGACTACTGAGTCATTGAAATGACCATTAAGTCAATAATCGGTTTTCGTGGCCTTGTCAAGAAAAACTTGCAAACTCACAGGGCTCTGTTTAGACTAGAAAATATCTGGAGGGTTGACAGGAGGCGATAATGCACCGTCGTGATTTCCTCAGGTATATGGCGGCCTTGGGACTGATAAGCGGGGCCGGGCGGCTGGTGTTGCCGGAAGAAGTGTGGGCCATGGCCCCCCAG
>PEWM01000220.1:4346-4571 GCA_002779455.1 Deltaproteobacteria bacterium CG07_land_8_20_14_0_80_60_11 | reverse complement strand
GTTGGTGGGAGATGCCATCCAGGCCCTGGGCGGCATGAAAAAATTCGTCAATCCCGGCGAAGTGGTGGTGGTCAAGCCCAACATGGCCTGGGACCGGCCCCCGGAGATGGCGGCCAACGCCCACCCGGCGGTGGTGCGCCAGGTGGTGGAATTGTGCCTGGAGGCCGGGGCCAAAAAGGTCAAGGTGCTGGACAACACCTGCCACGACGCCCGCAAGGCCTACAA
>PEWM01000220.1:0-4337 GCA_002779455.1 Deltaproteobacteria bacterium CG07_land_8_20_14_0_80_60_11 | reverse complement strand
CATCAAGGCGGCGGTGGAAGCCATCAAAGATCCCCGGGCGGTGGTAGAGTTCGTGGATGACCGCGGGTTCGTGGAACTCCATATCGAAAAGGCCAAGGCCCTGAAGAAATGGTATTTCTATAAAGAGATTCTGGAAGCCGACCGCTTCATCAACATTCCCATTGCCAAGAATCACTCCGAAGCCCGCCTCACCATGTGCCTGAAGAACATGATGGGGGCCATCGGCGGCTGGCGGGGCCGCATCCACGTGGGCCTGCACCAGAATATCGCCGATATGAACCTGCTGCTGCGCCCCGATCTCCACGTCCTGGACGCCACCCGGATCATGCTGCGAAACGGGCCTTCCGGCGGCAGCCTCGAGGATGTGGCGGTGAAAAACCTGGTGTTCGCCGGCGCCGACCCCGTGGCCCTGGACGCCCTGGGCGCCGGACTGTTCGGCCTGAAACCCGCAGATATCGGCTATATTACCAAGGCCCACCAGGCCGGCCGGGGCGAAATGGACCTGAGCAAGATCAAGGTGCTATAAATCGGAGCCCTGGAGGTCAAAGACCCTTCTAACCGTTTTTTATATACCGAGGCAATGATGGGGCGGTGGACTCACCGCCCCTGCCGGATTTTTGGGATATTGAGAGCAATAGCCATAAGTTGTGTCTTTTTCCTCTCTCCCTTGAGGGGCTTATCCTTACCCATAAGTTTTTCTGACTGGTGGCACAGCCTTTCCAGGCTGTGCGCAAATCCTCGCACAGGCTAGGAAGCCTGTGCCACCAAAAACTTGGTGAATCAACCGCTTCCCGACTTGTGGGTAATGCTTAGGCTTGAGGGGGGACGCGCAGGATAAGGGGTGAATAAGCCAAAACTCTTGGCCAAACGTATGCCTATCGTTTTCCATATATGCCCTTAACCTGGAAAAATCAATGGATAACCCGAAATTCTCCTTAACCGGCCGCGCCTGGGCGCGCCTTCGCCGGGTCGTCCAGGTCCTTTTTCTGGCCCTGTTTTTCTGGCTGTTTTTGAAAGCCGAATTCGGGGGGCAGGAAAACCTGGCCTGGCCGGTGGACCTGTTCTTTCGCTTCGACCCCCTGATCCTGGCGGCCCACCTCCTGACCTTCAGCCCCCTGGTGGCCGGGCTGTTCTGGTCCCTGGTCATGGTGGCCCTGACCTTCATCCTGGGCCGGTTTTTCTGCGGCTGGATCTGCCCCCTGGGCACCACCCTGGACGGGTTTCGCCGCCTCCTTTTCACTCCCCGGCCCGACCGCGGCCTGGCGGCCCGGTGGCGCCGGGGCAAGTACTATCTGCTAATAGGTCTGCTGGTGGGGTCCCTCTTTTCCTTAAATCTCGTGGGGCTGTTCGACCCCCTGTCCCTGCTCTACCGCACCCTAACCATCGTCTTTTACCCCGCCTTCGGCTACGGGGTGGAAAAGGCCGGGCTCACCCTCTACCGCCTGGGTCCGCCCTTCACCTACGTGAGCGAGCCTCTTTATCAATTCTTCAAGGCCACGGCGCTGCCCTTCCGGCCCCTGGTCTACCTCCTGCCGGTTTTCACCCTGCTACTCTTTGCCCTGATGGTGGCGGCGGAACGCGTTGACCGGCGCTTCTGGTGCCGGGCCCTCTGTCCCCTGGGGGCCCTCTACGGCCTCATCGCCCGCTTCTCCCGGCTGAGGCGGCGGCCCGCGGCTTTGTGCCCCGACTGCGGCGACTGCGCCGAGGTGTGCAAGATGGCCGCCTTTGCCCCGGGGAAACCGGCCCGCCACTCCACGGCCGAGTGCCAGCTCTGCCTCCGCTGCCTGGAGGCGTGCCAGAAAGAGGACCGGGTAAGCTTTACCTGGACCTCCAGGGCCCCCCGGGCGCCCCTGGACTTAGGAAGGCGCCAGCTCATCACCGCCGTGGCGGCGGGGGCCGTGGCCGTGCCCTTCATCCGCCTGGGCTCCCTGGCCCGCCGGCCCGGCGAATTTCTCGTCCGGCCCCCCGGGACCCAGAGCGAGGCGGAGTTTCTGTCCCGCTGCATCCGCTGCGGCCAGTGCCTGAAGGTCTGCCTGACCAACGGCCTGCAGCCGGCGCTGTGGGAAGCGGGCCTGGAAGGGCTCTACACCCCCCGGCTCATCCCGCGGATGGGGTACTGCGCTTATACCTGCAATCTGTGCGGCCAGGTGTGCCCCACCGGGGCCATTCCCCACCTCGAACTGAAGGTCAAGCAGGCCACCGTTCTGGGGACCGCCGCCATCAACCGCACCCGCTGCATCCCTTACACCGAAGGCGCCGATTGCCTGGTGTGCGAAGAGCATTGCCCCGTCTCTCCCAAGGCCATCACCTTCTCCGAGCAGGAGGTTGTCAATGTCCAGGGGGAACGGGTAAAAATCAAGCTGCCGGTGGTGAATGAGGATCGCTGCATCGGCTGCGGCCACTGCGAACACGTCTGTCCCGTGGGCGGCGCCGCGGCCATCCGGGTGAAGCGGTCGTTGCGCGTGGAGATGTAAGAGTGAGCAGTGAGCAGTGAGCAGTATTCAAGGAAACTTTATAGACATGAGCGGAAAGAGCCAAAAACCGCACCGCAATCTGGTTGCCTGGCAAAAAGGCATGAATTTAGTTATGGAGGTGTACAAATTAACCCAGAATTTCCCAGAAAGGGAGCTTTATGGGCTGAGTTCCCAATTGCGGCGAGCCGCTCTCTCAGTGCCATCCAACATTGCTGAAGGGGCTGCGGATCGCACTCATGCCCAGTTTTCTCATTTTTTATCCACCGCTCTTGGGTCTCTCAATGAGATTGATACCCAATTAGAATTATCATTCCGTTTGGGTTACCTATCAGAATATGAATACAGTAAAATCAGCGCCTTGTTGGATGAGTGCCTGGCCGTAACGTATGGCCTGAGGAAATCTATTACTATCAAGCTAAAACGTTGAGCATGTCACTGCTTACCGCTCACCGCTCACTGCTCACTGCTCACTGCTCACTCGAATTCGACCTGCCTCAATTCACCGCGGACGTCATCCTTAGGGCCTGTGAGCAGAAGCGTCAGGGCGCCGGTTTGCCTCTCAGGTAAATTTGAGGGGAGGGCGGGGGGATCGCTTACGAAAATACGAAAATACCAAAACTCCCCCGGCCCTCCCCGCCAGATACTTCATTTTCCCTTGATCTTCGGCAGTTTCGCCAGGGCCTTCTGGATCATTGCTTCCGGGTCGAGTTCGATATCCTTGAGCTGTCCTTCCAGGAAGCCGTCGTAGGCCGCCAGATCGAAGTGGCCGTGGCCCGAAAAATTAAACACAATGCACTTGGCCTGGTTGGTCTCTTTGCACACCAGGGCCTCATCCACCGCGGCCTTGATGGCGTGGGCGGTCTCCGGGGCCGGGATGATCCCCTCGGTTTCGGCGAAGAGGCGGGCCGCCTCAAACACCGGGTTCTGGGCATAGGCCCGGGCCTCGATCACCTTGTCGTGCACCAGCCGGCAGAGGAGCGGGGCGTCGCCGTGGTAGCGCAGGCCCCCGGCGTGGATGCCCGACGGCACGAAGGAGTGGCCCAGGGTGTACATCAGAATCAGGGGGGTGAGGCCGGCGGTATCCCCGAAGTCATAGGTGTAGGCCCCCTTGGTCAGGGTGGGGCAGGCAGTGGGCTCCACCGCCACGAAGCGGATATCTTTGCCTTTGAGCTTGTCCGCTACAAACGGGAAGCAGAACCCCGAATAGTTGCTGCCGCCGCCGACGCAGCCGATAAGCACGTCCGGCGACTCCCCGGCCAGGGCCAGTTGCTTTTTGGTCTCCAGCCCCACAATGGTCTGGTGCAGCATCACGTGGTTGAGGACGCTGCCCAGGGAATAGTTAGTGTCTTCGTGGGTGGCCGCGTCCTCCACCGCCTCGGAAATGGCCATGCCCAGGCTGCCGGAGGTCTCCGGGTCCTCCGCCAGAATATTCCGGCCGGCCTGGGTGCGGTCCGTGGGGGAGGGGTAGACGCTGGCCCCCCAGATGTGCATGAGCGACCGGCGGTAGGGCTTTTGGTGGTAGCTCACCTTGACCATGTACACGGTGCATTCCATGGAGAAAAAGTTACAGGCCAGGGCCAGGGCGCAGCCCCACTGGCCGGCGCCGGTTTCGGTGGCCAGCCGTTTGATGCCCTCCACCTTGTTGTAATACGCCTGGGCCACCGCGGTGTTGGGCTTGTGGCTCCCCGCGGGGCTGACGGATTCGTTCTTATAATAGATGCGGGCCGGGGTTTTCAGGGCCGCCTCCAGGTTGCGGGCCCGGTGCAGGGGGCTGGGCCGCCACAACTGATAGATGCGCCGGACCTCGTCGGGGATGGGGATCCAGCGCTCCGGGCTCACTTCCTGCTCGATTAAGGCCCGGGG
>PEWM01000258.1:6494-6636 GCA_002779455.1 Deltaproteobacteria bacterium CG07_land_8_20_14_0_80_60_11 | reverse complement strand
AAGAGCAAGCTGATTTATACGGCAGTCATAGACTTTCTGAGTTTAGTATGAAGCGATTAAAATTATCGTCTAATGTTCATGGTGAAGCGATAAATCGAATCAAAGAAATCGATGTGCTCTGGCTGGAAAATAGTGTAATTAA
>PEWM01000258.1:0-6485 GCA_002779455.1 Deltaproteobacteria bacterium CG07_land_8_20_14_0_80_60_11 | reverse complement strand
TGAAGTTGAAAATACAACAACTATTACAGAAGCTATTGTGCGGAGTTCCAATATTCCTTATGATGTTTACCGTTTCATAATTATTCCAGAAGAACGAGAAAACTTGATTTATAAAAAAATAAGAGAACCCGGATTGATAGATTTAGGGATTGAGATATGGAAATTTATTTACTATAAAGACCTGGAATATTTCGTTGAAGAGTTTAAGAGACGTAAATTCTCTTTTAACGAATTTCTAAACTTAGCAAAAGAGCCAAGAGATAGAACTCAAAACGAACAAATTAAATTATTCGGGGGTAACATATAAGTAAGTGATATGCTTAATAAGCCTGGGTGGCGGAACGGGTAGACGCAAGGGACTTAAAATCTCTCGGGGTTAGCCCCCGGGACGCCTCCGGTTCTTAGCGTCACGGCAGCGGCCCACGTCCCGCTGCCAACCTCTTCACCGGCGTTCTTTCATTTGACAGACCCTCAGCGCGGTGGCATATTTCTCTACATAGGAGCGAATTATGGACGCCAAGCGCGCCTCTCTGCTGCGGCAACTGCCCCAGGTGGACGACCTGCTGCGCCACCCTGAACTGGCCCCGGCCGTGTCGCCCCTGCCCCGGTTGCTGGCCGCGGCGGTAGTGCGGCGGGTCCTGGCGGCGGCGCGCCAGACCATCAACGCCGAGCCCCCGGCGGCCCTGCCCCCCCGACTGGATGAAACGGCCCTGCTGCAAGACCTGCGGGAGGCCCTCCTGGCCGCGGCCCAGCCCAGGCTCCGCCGGGTGGTCAACGCCACCGGGGTGGTTATTCACACCAACCTGGGCCGCGCGCCCCTCGGAGAGGCCTGCCTGGCGCAATTACTTGAGGTGGCCAGCCGCTACAACACCCTGGAGTACGACCTGGCCCGAGGGGCCCGGGGCTCCCGCCAGGATCACCTGGAGGCGGTGCTCCAGCAGTTGACCGGGGCCGAGGGGGTCCTGGTGGTCAACAACAACGCCGCCGCGGTGCTTCTGGCCCTCAACACCCTGGCCGCCGGTCGAGAAGTGGTCATTTCCCGGGGCCAGTTGGTGGAGATCGGCGGCTCCTTCCGCCTGCCCGAGATCATGGCGGCCAGCGGCGCCATCCTCCGGGAAGTGGGCACCACCAACAAGACCTACCTCAGGGACTTTGAGAAGGCCATCACCTCCGAGACCGCGGTCCTCCTCAAGGTCCACCCCAGCAACTTCCGCATCATGGGCTTCACCCATGAAGTGACCCTGACGGAGATGGTGGACCTGGGGCGGCGTTACGGCCTTAAAGTTGTGGAAGACCTGGGCAGCGGCTGCCTGGTGGACCTGAGCCGCTACGGCCTGGAGCGCGAGCCCACGGTGCAGGAGACCATCAAGGCCGGGGCCGATCTGGTGCTGTTTTCCGGCGACAAGCTCCTGGGCGGGCCCCAGGCCGGTTTGATCCTGGGAAACCGCGCCGTGGTGGAGGCCTTACGAAAAAATCCGCTGACCCGGGCCTTGCGTCCCGACAAGATGACCCTGACGGCCCTGGAGGCCACGCTGCGCCTCTTCCTGGATGAGCCCCGGGCCCTGGCGGAGATTCCCACCCTCAGGATGCTGACCCGGCCGGTGGCGGAGTTGAACCGCCAGGCCCGCGCCCTGGCCCGGCGGCTGCGGCGCCGCTTCGGAGAACGCCTCCGGGTGGAAGTGGTTAAGAGCGAAGGCCGGGCCGGAGGCGGGGCTTTGCCCCAGGCCCCCCTGCCCAGCCGGGCCCTGGCCCTCACCGTCGCCCCCCTGACCCCCCAGGCATTGGAAGCCCGCCTGCGCCAGGCCGGTACGCCGGTTATCGGCCGGGTGGAACATGGGGTGGTGTTGCTGGACCTGCGCACTATGCTGCCGGGGGATCGGGAGGCCCTCATGGCCGCCCTGGAGGAGGTACTGGCGGACGTGCAATAACGTGAGGGCGGGAACCGGTACAGTCCCGCCCTCACATCATGCTCTGATACAAACCGGTCGGTGATGGGGCTTTGAGGTTATGGTCGGGTCAACGGGCGCCCCGGAGTAAATTGCGGTAGATTGCGCCAGGAGGCCGTTACCACCTTTCCGGGTCCTACCGGGGGGAGCCGGCTGAGATCCCGGCCTGCATCTGCCAGTGGCCCCAGGAGCTTAATCCCGGGTGTGCAGTCAGGACGGCCCTGGTCCTGGGGCTCCCTACTTAACGGAATCTTTCAGTTGTTTCCCAGGTTTAAATTTTACCACCTTGGTGGCCGGAATCTTGATGGGGCTGCCGGTCTGGGGATTCCGGCCTTCCCGGGCCTTGCGCTCCGTCACCATGAAGGTGCCAAAGCCTGCCAGCGCCAACCGGCCCTGGGACTTGAGCGCCGCTGAAACAATCCTGATCAAGCTGTTGATGGCCTTTTCCGCGTCCACCTTCCTTACCTGAGCCTCTCCCGCCACTTGTGCAATCAATTCTGCTTTGGTCATAATTCTCTCTCCCTTCCTCCTGGTTAGCGGTTGACTACTTAACCATTACATATACGGCTGGAATTCGGAAAATGGGTACCCCGACGCCCATCCCCCCTTTAACTTGTTTTTGTCCCCCGGATGGCGGGGCGAGATTTATTCTCAAAGCCCGAGTCCACCTGAGGTTACAGTTTCCCCTTGATAGCACAAAATCCCGGAGGATGACAATAAAAATGTTAAAAAATCCTGGGCCTATCGTTACATTTTTCCAAACTAGCCTGCACCGGCACAAGCAATGACCGCGCCACCCTGCCGAAACTCAGCCTCCCAATTGCTTAACTATTTTAAATAACAATACTTTTATCCGGTGCGGTTGAAGTTGAGGGCATCTAGGCCTCATTTTCGCCCGCCGTCGTGCCGGCATAAAAAATCAGCCGGTTATTTATGCCGGCACGGCAGAAAATTAACAAGGGGGAACCTCTGGCGGGACGGGGCGGGTCACCTGACCACCCGGTGCAGCAGCCTGGCGGCCACCGCGCCGACGGCCAGATGGGGGGCAATGACGGCCAGCAGCGCCGGAAGGCTGCCGGCCTGGCCGAAAGAGGCGCAAAATCCAAAAAACAGCCAGTAGACGAACATGAGCCCCAGGCCCACCGCCACCATGGAGGTGAGGTGGATCTGTTCATGGCGCAAGGCCAGCCCTAACCCGAGAATCACCAGGATCAGGGGCGTCAGCGCCAGGGAAAAGCGGCTGTAAAGGTCCACCCGGTAGGGGGTGGATTTATAGCCGTCCCGCTCCAGGCGGGCCGTATAGCGATAGAGTTCATCCACATCCATTTCCGCGACTTTCTTTTCCAGGTCAGCGAAGTCCTTGGGGTGTTCCGTCAGCACCAGGTCCCGCTGCTGGAATTTTTCCCCGGTAACCGCCCCGGTGGCGGGGTCGAAGAACTGGACATAACCCTCGGAGAACTGCCAGTGGTCCTCCTGCCATTGGGCCCGGGCCGCGGCAATGATCTGCACCAGGTGAAACTGGCGATCGAAGAGGTAAATTTTAACCCCTTCCAGGGTCTGGATATCTTTGCGGAACATGACAATATTATAGATGGCCTGGTCGCCTTTGTACCAGAAGTGTTCCAGGTTGTGCAGGTTGCGGGGCGGCTTCTTGTCCACCTGGGTCTGCCAGAACACGTCGAGCCGGCCCTGGCTCCAGGGTATCAGGTAGAGATTCAGGGCCAGGAGCAGGAGGGCCACCACCCCGGAATAGATGATGGTCGGCCGGACCAGAGACAGGATGTTCAGGCCCGAGGTTCTGATGGCCATGGTTTCATGGGATCGGGACATGAGGCCGAAGGTCAGCATGACTCCCAGCAACACCGCGGCGGGGAGCACCTGGCCGATGGCGAAGGGGAGCTTGAGAATGAGGTATTCCAGGAGCGCTCCCGCTCCCAGATGGGCCCGGACCAGGCGGTCAATCTTTTCGAAAAAATCCACAATGATGAACAGGGAGACAAAGGTCACCAGGCTCAGGCCCATGAGCTTGAGAAACTCCCGCGCCACGTAGTTTTCCAGGATACGGGCACGCAGCACTACCGGGAAAATCATACTTCTTATATATCAGAAATTCTGGTAGTTTTCATTCGCTTCTCCCGGCCTACAGGCTGGGGGAAAAGGGGAAAAGGCGAAATCTCTGAATTTTTCGCCTTTTCGCCTTTTTACCCCAAGGTTTTTTATGCGCTTAGGATTTTAACGTCTTGGAAAACCCTTCTGGGACCTGAAATTGCTTTTCTGAGACCAAAGCGGTATTAATTGCCGCACCCCGGATAATTTTTTTCCCGCCTGCGGACAATCCTTGCCATAGCGCGGCGAACCTATTATTATATTTATAGAATTATTACCCCGGGGTCCAGGAGGATTGCCATGCCCACCTATGAATATGTCTGCGTCAAATGCGGGGAACAGTTTGTGCGCATCATGAGCCTCAAGGATTACGAGGCCGGCCGGGTCGCCTGCCCCAAGTGCAACGCCGCCGAAGTGAAGCAGCAGATGAGCCGATTCATCCCCAAGACTTCTCGTAAGTCGTAAGAGCTAAACAGCCGTTGAGGGCGGGAAATCTTGCCCGGTCAGGAGAATTCCATCGCCGCATCGAGCAGGGACGCCAGTGGCGCCGGCTTCCAGCCGGTGAACTCATCCTCAGAAAACCTTTACTTTCTCCACAGGCTGGAAGCCTGTGCTACTGAATGAACAATTTCTGGTTGGTCAAAAATTAAGCTGATCTTTCCCGTTTAGCCTCAATACGGTTCACTTAAGGCGCCTAGGCCTGGTTTGGCAACCTCCCATCAAAGGAGAATAATGTGGAACAGCCGCCCTCGGCTGTTAGTTTTAAGGATTTTGGCGGGC
Source organism: Deltaproteobacteria bacterium CG07_land_8_20_14_0_80_60_11 (assembly GCA_002779455.1). Taxonomy (GTDB): domain Bacteria; phylum Desulfobacterota; class Desulfobaccia; order Desulfobaccales; family 0-14-0-80-60-11; genus 0-14-0-80-60-11. The sequence continues at coordinate 1,653 of PEWM01000258.1, read as the reverse complement.
AGTGCCCGCCCTACATTTTGACCGCCGCCCTTTAAGTGAACAGCATTGCGTTTAGCCTGATTTTTCAGCAGGTTTGCAGTGATCGCGTTCACCAGGGGACAACCTCCTTTTCCTCGGCGCCTGAATAATTTCTTAAAAAATCACTCTTGCGGCCGCCATTGCCGGGCGGTTACCCCGGAGGCGGCCAGGTAGAGGCTCACCGCCCCCTCCCGGGTGAACAGGCAGGGCACCGGCCAGGGGGACCGGGCGGCGCCGGAGCGGCCGGGGCCGCCATAGACCACCACCCGCCGGGGGTTCAGGCGGGCCAGGATGGATTTGCGGTCCTGGGGGCCGGCCAGTTCCGCGGGGATGACCAGGGCCGCCAGCGGCCCGGCCGCAGCCGGCAGGTCCTCAGCCGCCAGCCCCCCCGCCGGCGGAATCAGCAGGACCCGCTGGCCCTGATAGGCGACTTCCAGGGCCGGGGCCGCGTCCACGCCCAGCTTCACGTACTTCCAGTTCACGCTCCCCAAAGCGCCGGGGGGACGGCCCCGCGCCAGGGACCGCGGGGTGGCGCCCCGGTCGCCCAGGTAATTTGCGAGGTCCCAATAGGCCGGCCCGTCACGGTCCCGCCGGCCGTACCAGTATGACCCGACGTTGAACTGCTGGGCCAGGGTGAGCAGTTCCCCGGCGTTGGCCTCGCTCAGGTTCAAGGCGATGGCCAGGTCCAGGCGCCGGAACTGCCGCCAGTGAAGATATCCCGGCAGCGGCCCCCAACCCGGGGCGGGCCGGCCCCACCGGGGGGGCGTCGCCGCGGACACCACCAGGCGCCGGTTCTCCGGGGTCACGATCACCCCCTCAAGCCCCCCGTAGGCGTCCAGGCAGGTCACTTCCAGGGCCTGGGGCTTCGTGGCCAGGGGCAGGGCGAAGGCGGCCGCCAGCACCAGCCCCGCCAGGCCTGCCCCGGCCCAGGTCAGGAAGGTGCGCCGGGGATAAAAGACCAGGATCAGGATGGCATAGTAGGCGGCGATCATCAGCCAGGTGGGGGTAGGGGTGATGATGGCCGCCCCGGGGACCCCGGCCCCCCACTGGATCACCTGATAGCCCAGCCACAGGGGGAGTTTGCCCACAAAGAGCAGGGCCTGGGCCACCGGGGTCAGGGATAAGGCCTGGGAGATGACCGCGGCCTCCCCCAACGGCAGGGCCAGGACCAGGACCAGGGGGATGGCCGCGAAGTTGACCAGGATGCCCAGGAGGGAGACCACCTGAAAGTAGGCGGCCACCAGGGGCGCGGTGGCCAGGGTGGCCACCACCGACACCATAAACCACTCTTTGATTCCGAAAAGGATGCGGGAGGCTACGCCCGGGATGGGGTGAGCTGATTTCGCTTCCTCAAACCACTCTTTGATTCGGAGAATGAGGAGAAAGGGGGCGCCCGGGATGCGGGGGGCTGGTTCCGGCTCCTCCTGGGGCCTGGCCCACCGGGAGAGCAGGTAGATCAGGAAGGCCACCGCCACAAAGGAGAGCTGGAAGGAAATAGAAAAGAGGCGCAGCGGCGAGAGGCTCAGGATGATCAAGGCCGCCAGGGCCAGGGCGCTCCAGACCTCTCCGGGGCGCCCCAGCAAGACCAGCAGCAGGTAGGCCAGCACCATGACTTCGGCCCGCTGGGTGGAGGGC
>PEWM01000259.1 GCA_002779455.1 Deltaproteobacteria bacterium CG07_land_8_20_14_0_80_60_11 | reverse complement strand
GGGGCGGCCAAAATCCGCCCGGAACCAGGGGGCGATCTGGTCCACCGGCAACTCCGCCAGGATTTCTTGGCGGAACAGCCCGGCCCAGGATTTTAAAAAAGCTTGCGCCGCTTGGGACCTAAATGCTCCCAGGGGTCAAACAAGCGGCCTTGCCGGGGGTCGTTGCGACTAATCATAGCCTCTCGATTAACCATTTGATTTTTCATAATAATATGCCATAAAAGCCAGCCTGGCGCAAGGAAGAAAATACCATAATCCCAAATTAATTTAGATAGTTTAACAAAACTACTTTTTACGAAGTCATCAATTATTTAGTCTACAAATTCTTGACCTTCTCGGCATCGATTGCTTATTGAGGCTCTTCCGGGGGCGGGTCGAACAGGGTGGGTTGGGGCGCCTCCCGGGTCTGGCGGCGCCGGGAGCGGGCCAGGCGGGGGAGGCCCGTGGGGTCCAGGCTGCCGGATTCCAGGTTTTCCAGGACTTCCTGGGCCCGGGCGATGACTTCCCGGGGGACGCCGGCCAGTTTGGCCACCTGGATGCCGTAACTCTGGGAGGCGGCGCCGGGCGCCAGCCGGTGGAGAAATACGATATCGCCTGCCGATTCCGTCACCAGCACCTGGAAGTTCTGCACCCGGGGCTTCAGGCGGCTGAGTTCGGTGAGTTCCTGGTAGTGGGTGGCAAACAGGGTCTTGACCCCGGCGCCTTTAAGGTCGTGGAGATGCTCCGCCACGGCCCAGGCCAGGGCCAGGCCGTCAAAGGTGGAAGTGCCCCGGCCGATCTCATCTAAGATCACCAGGCTCCGGGGGGTGGCTTGGTGGAGGATGCGGGCGGTTTCATGCATCTCCACCAGAAAAGTGCTCTGGCCCCGGCCGATATCATCCACCGCCCCCACCCGGGTGAAGATGCGGTCGGTGAGCCCGATCACCGCCTCGGCGGCGGGGACGAAACTGCCCAGGTGGGCCAGGAGCGTGATCAGGGCCACCTGCCGCAAGATGGTGGATTTGCCGCTCATGTTGGGGCCGGTGACGATGAGCACCTGTGAGTCTGCGTCCAGGGCGATATCGTTGGGCACAAAGCTGCCGGAGGGCAAAACCCCCTCGATGACCGGGTGCCTTCCCTGCTTGATCAGGAGCACCGGCTCGGCCACCACCTGGGGCCGGTTATATTGGTTGAGGGCGGCCAACTCGGCCAGGGCGGCGGCGACGTCCAGAATCCCCAGGGCCCGGGCCACCTGCTTGAGGCGGGAGGTCTCCTCCCGCACCCGCCGGCGCAACTCCTGAAACAGCGCTGTTTCCCGATGGAGGCGCGCATCTTCCGCCCCCAGGACCCGGGACTCGTACTCCTTCAAGTCGGCGGTGATGAAGCGCTCGGCATTCACCAGGGTCTGCTTGCGGGTGTAGTCGGGGGGCACCAGATGCAGGTTGGCCCGGGACACCTCCAGGTAGTAGCCGAAGATCTTGTTGTAGCGTACTTTCAAGGAGTTGATGCCGGTCCTGGCCCTTTCCGCCGCCTCCAGGCGAGCGATCCAGTCTTTGCCCTCACGGTTGAGGGCAATGAGTCCGTCCAACTCGGGGTCGTACCCTTCCCGGATGATGCCGCCGGCCGCCAGGCTGGCCGGGGGGTCCTCCACCAGGGCCCGGCCGATCAAGTCCTGAAGTTCGGGCAGCCCGTCCAGGTCGGCCGCCACCTGGGCCACCATCGCCGGGAGTTCTGCGGGCAATAACGCCTGCAGGAGGGGCACCCGGGCCAGGGTCTCTTTCACGGCCGCCACCTCCCGGGGGGTGGCCTGCTCCAGGGCCACCCGGGCGGTGAGGCGTTCCAGGTCCCCCAGCCCTTTCAGGGTCTGGCGCCAGCGCTGGCGCAGGAGGCCATTGTTCTTAAAAAACTCCACCGCGTCCAGGCGGGCCTCGATCCGGGCCTGATCCTGCAAGGGATAACGCAGCCACTGGCTCAGGCGCCGGGCTCCCATGGGGGTGACGGTGTGGTCCAAGGTTTCCAGCAAGGACCCCTGGCGTGACCGGCTGCGCCAGGTTTCGAAGATCTCCAGGTGCCGCAAGGTGGCCTCATCCAGACCCAGGAAGTCGTCACGGCGGTACGCCAGCAGGCGGTCCAGGTGGGGGAGCTCCGGGGTGTGGGAATCCCTCAGATACCGGAGAATGGCCCCGGCCGCGGCCACCCCGAGAAGGTAGGCGTCCACCCCGAAGCCGTCCAGGAAAAGGGTGCCCAGGGCCTGGCCCACTTCCCGCCGGGCCGCCTCGGGATCGAAGGCGTAGGACGACACCCGCCGCTGGGTGGGAGGGGCGTCGAAGGGGACCAGGGCCGGGGAGAGAAGAGCCGGGTCCATGTTATCCGGGACCACCAACTCCGCAGGTTTTAGCCGCCACAGTTCATCGGCCAGGGCATCGGTGCCCTCGCCCTCGGTGAGGCGGAATTCCCCGGTGGACAACTCCAGAAAAGCCAGGCCCCACCTGGGCCCCTTAAAAGTCACCGCCGCCAGGTAGTTGTCGGTGCGGGCGTCCAGGGCGGCGGGGTCCACCACGATGCCCCGGGTGAGGATACGGGTCACTTCCCGGCGCACCAGGCCTTTGGCCTGGGCCGGGTCCTCCGTCTGGTCGCACACCACCACCTTGAACCCCTGCTCCAAGAGGCGGGGGATGTAACTGGCGGCCGCATGGATGGGAAAGCCGGCCATGGGGATGCGCTCGTCCCCCTGGCGGGAGCGCGACGTGAGGGCGATATTCAGGGCGTTGGCGGCCGTCTCGGCGTCGCCGAAGAAGGTCTCGTAAAAATCGCCCATCTGGAAAAGCACCAGGGCGTCGGCGTACCGCTCCTTCAGGTCCAGGTACTGCCGCAACATGGGGGTGATTTTGTCAGATGGGGGGCCAGTCATGGCGCATACGGCAATTCACGAGGAGGGCCGACGATACCAAAGGGGTCCTCCGCCCTCCCGGGAAACTGAGGCGCCCCCGGATTACTCGGACCGGGGGGCAATCTGGGGTTCGGGGGCCGCCGCCGAGGCCGGTGCGGTAGCGTTGGCCTGCCTAATTTCCTTGGCCAGGATCTCCAGATTGTGCCGAAGCTGGCGGATGGTCTGGCGCTGCTGATAAAGCTCGTAGAGGCCATACAGGGAAGTGGTGAAGACCCCGAGAAAAAAGGAGAACAAGACGAGAACCCAGAGATAGACGTCGGGACTCTGGAAGGTAGCGACATAAAGATCCAGCTTGAGGCTCACCGGATGCTTCAGGACCTCCAGGTTTTCGATGATGAAGACGATACCCAGGAGGACGATAACGGTGGAGAAGATTACTTTAACGAAACGCATGTCTGATCCTCATCTGGCAGGGCCTGGAATAGGGGCGCCAGGCGTTCGTAAGTCTGACGAAAATGTTCCGGAATCACCCGAACCTCGGCAAAAACCGGGATGAAATTGGTGTCGCCGGCCCACCGGGGGACAAGATGAAAATGGAGGTGGCTTTCCACCCCGGCCCCGGCGACCAGCCCCAGGTTGAGGCCCACGTTGAAGCCGTCGGGGTGCATGACCTGCTTCAAGATGGCGATGGACTCCCGGACCTTGCTCATGAGGTCCAGCGTCTCCGCCGGGGTCAGGTCGTCCAGCCCGGGAAGGTGGCGGATGGGGGAAACCAGCAGATGGCCGTTGATATAGGGATACTTGTTCATCATGATGCGGGTCAGGCTGCCGTTGAACAACACCAGGCGCTCCGGCAGGCTCTCCCCGGGTTCGGGGCAGAAGATGCAGCCCGGGGCCTTATCCTCCCCCAGGATATATTCCATGCGCCACGGGGCCCACAACACTTTCATGCCGGCCCCACCCGATTTGTAGATGATCCATGGCTAACCATATCATTGAAATATAGCATGATTGGGGAGAGATTCAAGGGGTTTTATGAGGGGAGGAGGAGGGATTCCTCCGGCACTAAAACCCGTAGCGCGTCTCACGCGCCATTCTTGGTGCGTAGGACGCACCTTACATCGGAAAATTACCTTTGGGGGGCCAACTTGTTGTTAGGGCCGGAGCGCCAAGGCCGGCCGGATATGGCCCACCACCTCCTGGCGGTGGTTGAGGATGGGCGGCTGCCGGAAGGGAGCCAGGGCTTCTGCGGCCGCGGGGGTGAGGACGCCCATCTGTTCCAGGATGGCCACCACGGTGGGGTTGAGGGCGCGTTGGCCGCCGTCGTCGATCTTGAAGGCCACCCCCAGGCCGCCCTCGGTCAGGCTCAGGGCAAACCCGCCTTCGGCGCCGGACTTGGCGAAGATTTTGCCCGGCAAGGCCTGCATGATCGTGGTCTCCAGGCGGCCGTCTCCGGCGATGTGCCGGGGATGGGCCAGGATGGCGGCCAGGAGTATTCCCGCGGGGGACTCCGGTTTAGCTCCCGCCAGGCGGGCATATCCCAGGGCGATGTTTTTCAAAGGCACGTAGAAAACGGGCGCGCCGCAGCCGTCGATGGCCACCTGGATCTGCCCTTTGGGGAACCCCACCATCCGGGCCACGGCGCCCAAAATCAATTCCTGCGCCGGGTGGGCCGGATTCAAATAGTCCGCCAGGGGCCAGCCGTGGTGGACGCACAGGGCCAGCATGGCGGCGTGCTTGCCGGTGCAGGTGTTGTGGAGTGGGGTGGGTTTCAACCCGGCCTTGACCAGGGCCTGGGCCGTGGGGCGGTGCAGAGGCGGGTGGACCCCGCACTGGAGGGCCTCCGGGGTGAGGCCTAACCGCGCCAGAATTTTAGTCGCCAATTCCACCTGAAAGTCCTGGCCGGAGAGGGACCCGGAAAACAGGGCCAACTCCTCGGCCCCGAACCCGAAGGCCGCCGCCGCGCCGGTGGTGAGGACGGCCAGGGCCTGAAAGGGCTTGGCCAGGGAGCGCATGCAGACCCAGGCCTCGGCGTCGCCCAGGTGATGAACCAGGTTCCCGGCAGCGTCCACCACCGCGAGGTGGCCCCGATGACAACTCTCGACCCGGGGGCCCCGGGTTGCTTCAATTAGAATGGGCGGGGTCATTTGGCTTTGCATATTTT
>PEWM01000051.1 GCA_002779455.1 Deltaproteobacteria bacterium CG07_land_8_20_14_0_80_60_11 | reverse complement strand
GGCGGGATGCTTCTCGCCCTTTTTAATTTCAAAATACCAAGGGCGGGTTCTCCCCGCCCTCGTTGTTTCTACCGAATAAGTCTCTAACCCCTGGCCCCTAACCCCTGATCCCTGATCCCTGATCCCTGTCTGCCCTACATAATCCGGATCTTGCCGGGCTTTTCCGGCTCGGGCGCCGCCGGCGGCGCGGGCTTTTCTGGCGGTGTGGCCGGTTTGGCCGGTTTCACCACCGGCGGCTCGGGGGCCGGCTTCTCCGGCTTGACCGGCTTCACCGGCTTTTCGGGCTTGATGGGCTTCTCCGGCGCCGGAGTTCCTTCTTCCGGCGGTTTGGTCGGCTTGGCCGGTTTGGGGGGCTGACCCTCTTCAGGCTTTTTCTTGATGACGGGCGGGGGGCCTTCCCCGGGCTTGGCCGTCTTGGGGGGTTTTTCCACCGCCGGGGGGCTCGAAGGGGTCGGCTTGGTCTTTCCCGGCTTTTCCGGCAGCGGCGGCGTCACCGCCTCAGTTGGGGTGGGCGGCGGCGCCGCCTCCGGCGCCGCGGCCACCGGGGTGGCCGAGAGGTACCGGGAGCTCACCCAGCCGATGGCGCCGTCCCGTTTGGCCCTGATCTGGGACCAGTCTTCGGCGTCCCCCACTTTTTCCACTTCTTGATTTTGGTCCAGAACGGCGATCTTGGGGCAATCCATCCCGGGGCAGGCCCGGAGATTGAGGCGATTGACGGCCACATACAACGTGGGGCGGGCGACCGGGGCCGGCGGCGGCGGCGCCGGCGGCGCCTGAACCACAGGCGGCGAATACACCGGCTTAGGGAACAGGCCCTGACATCCTGCCAGACATAAGGCTAGCCCCAAAGCCACCCCGACGGTGCACCAGGATTTACGCATGGCCACTGCCTTCACGGTACCCTTATCCTCCCGCCGCTTCTTTGCTGTCGCGAATCTTCCAGCCTCCCGGACCCTTCTCCAGGACGGTTTGATATTTCTGCCGTACCAGGGTGTAGTCATGGGTGCGGTGATCGTAGAGCTGGATGTTCCAGACGATGTCCGCCGTGGCCTCCCGGTCGCTTACCCGTTGGACGTTGGAAATCCGGTAATTGACTTCCTTAATATCATAGTTTTTCCACAGCTCCAGCATCTGGTTCTCGACCCGCCCCAGATTGGGATAGGCGGAGTGGTAACAGCTGAGCCACTTGTTGATATCCTTGTTGAGATGAGCTGAGCGGATCCTTTCGGCGATTTTTTCAACTTCCGGGCGCAGGTCGTCTTGGGGCGACGTCGGGGTGGAAGTCGGGGAAACGTGCATCCGGGGCGAGATAAACTTGTAAAACACATAAATCCCGCCCACGACGATCAGGGCCAGGGCGATCAGTGACAGAAAACGGCCGGGGCGCCGTTGGCGGCGACGAGCCATGGTCTCAGGTCTCCGGGGGTAAAAGAGCGGCGGGCGGCTGGGGGCTTCTTCCTCTTCCTGGTTGGTCCGGGCCACCCTGAGCGGCAGGCCGCATTCCGTACAGAATTTCTGTCCGGGCCAGATCAAGGTGCCGCAACGGCCGCAAGGCCGGGCCGCGGTACTGGGTGAACCTTTCAATAATTGGCCGCAACGCTGACAGAATCGATGTTCCTCTCCATGGATTAACTGGCATTGATTACAATATGGCATATTTTCTCACCAATAGGTCCATAAAAATGTCTACCATATTCTCCCGGCAAAGCAAAGGAAATTAGCTTTTCGACCATCCCGGGTCGTCGGTTGCCAAGAAAGGAGGGGTTTGCGGCTCCAAAACACCCGGAGGCCCCGGAAGTTAATTAATTAATAATATCAAAGAAATAACTGTACAGCCATTAAAATCTCCTGCATAATCCGGCGACTATTTGAGAAAAAAACCCGGGAAATTAATGGCAAATCCCCCTGGCCCCTTGACAATCCCCCCTGCGCTCCGATATAAATATATGGTTCTGATTCAGGAGCCTTTAACTATGAAAAGTTATACCGCCCGGACGGGGGAAGTGTTGCGCGCCTGGTATGTGGTGGACGCCCAGGACAAGGTTCTGGGTCGTCTGGCCAGCCGTATTGCCATGGCGCTGCGGGGCAAGACCAAGCCCACCTTCACGCCCCATATAGACACCGGGGACTTTGTGGTCGTGGTCAATGCCGCTCAGGTGCAACTGACCGGCAGGAAGTTGGACAATAAATTCTACTACCGGCATTCCGGCTATCCTGGCGGGATCAAAGAGATTTCCGCCCGGAAACTCCTTCAGAAGAAACCGGAGGATATCTTGCGTCGTGCCGTCCGGGGCATGTTGCCCAAAAACAGTTTGGGAAGGCAGCTGCTGAAAAAATTAAAAATTTACGCCGGCACGGACCATCCGCATGAGGCCCAGAAGCCGGCGCCCCTTCCCTGGGAGGATTAATGGCGGAGCAAGCAGGCATCCATGCCACGGGTAAGCGCAAGTCTGCGATTGCCCGGGTTTATCTGCGTCCCGGCAATGGCCGGATTACCGTGAATCAGCGGGAGTTCGAAGACTACTTCCCCATGGAGACCACCCGGAACCTGGTGCGCAAGCCCCTGCTTCTGGTGAATGCCGGCCCGGAGTTCGACATCCTGGTCAACGTCCGGGGCGGGGGGCTGGAAGGACAGGCCGGGGCCGTCAAACATGCCCTGAGCCGGGCCCTGTTGCTGTTTAACCCGGAATTGCGTCCCATCCTGAAAAAGGCCGGTTTTCTCACCCGGGACGCCCGCATCAAAGAGCGGAAGAAATACGGCCTCCGGGGCGCCCGCCGCGGCTGTCAGTATTCCAAGCGCTGATATTTTATCAGGAGCTTTCTGAGGGGAAGGGAGTTAGGGGCGACCCGCCGGGTCGCCCCTACGCGCCTCCCGCCATAATACCCTTTATGATCCGAACCCGATGAACAAGATCAAAGTTGCCGTTATCGGCGCTTCCGGTTATGCCGGGCTGGAGTTGGTGCGCCTGTTGGTGCGGCATCCGGGCTGCGAGCTGGCGGCCCTGACCTCCCTGGAATATCCGGGCCGCCCCTTTTCCCAAATCTTTCCGGCCCTGGCCGGCATGGTCGACCTGCCTTTCATGCCGGACCCGGCCCCTGCGAAGATCGCGGCCGTAGCCGAAGTGGTCTTCACCGCGGTGCCCCACCAAACCGCCATGGGCATGATCCCCGATTTCCTGGCCCAGGGGGTAAAAGTGGTGGACCTGAGCGCCGATTTTCGCTTCCGGGATATCAGCCTCTATGAGCAGTGGTATCAGGGGCATACCGCCCCGGAGTTAAACGCCGAGGCGGTTTACGGCCTGCCCGAACTGCACCGGGAGGAGGTGCGCCGGACGCGCCTGGTGGGCAACCCCGGCTGTTATCCCACGTGCGTCATTCTCGGGCTGGCGCCTCTGGCCCAGGCCGGGTTGCTTTCACCCGATTCGGTGATCGCCGATTGTAAATCCGGGGCGAGCGGCGCCGGACGCCAGGCCTCGCTGGGCATGTCGTTCTGCGAAGTCAATGACGGCTTCCGGGCTTACAAAGTGCTTTCGCACCGGCATACCCCCGAGATGGAGCAGGAGCTGAGTTTGCTCGCCGGGACGCCGGTTAAAGTCACCTTCACCCCGCATCTCGCGCCCATGAGCCGGGGCATCCTGGGAACGCTTTACGCCAGCCTGACGGCGCCCCGGACCGAAGGGGAACTCCGGGAACTTTACGAAAAATTCTATCAGGGGCATCCCTTTGTGCGCCTTCATCCGCCGGGAAGCCTTCCCGATACCCGGGACGTGCGGGGCGCGAATTTCTGCGACCTGGCCATCCGGGTGGACCGGGACGGCCGGCGGGTCATCGTCATTTCGGCCATCGACAACCTCACCAAGGGCGCGGCCGGCCAGGCGGTGCAGAACTTCAACCTGATGGTGGGGTTCCCCGAGACGCTCGGGTTGGAGACGCCGCCGTTTCTCCCTTAGAAGCAGGGGTGAAAAGGGTAAGAGGGAAAAAGGCGAAAAGGGGAAAGACTACGGAGTACTTTTTGCTTTTTAACCTTTTCGCCCTTTCGCCTTTTCCCCTTTTACCCCCCTGGCTATTTCCCGATTTACCCCCAGAATAATCATCGCGCATGGACCTGCGAAGAAACATCCGCCTCCTCCTGGAATACGACGGCGTCCGCTACCATGGCTGGCAGCGCCAGGCGGACGCGGTCACCATCCAGGGGGTGGTGGAAGCGGCCGTGGCGCGGCTGACGGGGGAGGCTATCGCCCTCATCGGTTCGGGCCGCACCGACGCCGGGGTGCACGCCCGGGGCCAGGTGGCCAATTTCCGCACCCAGAGCATCATCCCCCTCAAGGCGTTTCATCAGGGCTTGAACTCCCTGCTCCCCAAAGACATTGCGGTCCTTTCGGCCACTGAGGCGCCGCCGGAGTTTCACGCCCGGAAATCGGCCCGGGCCAAGACCTATGAGTACCGCATCCTCAACCGGGAAACCCGCTCGCCCCTGGCGCAGCACTATGCCTGGTGGATCGCTTCCCCCCTGGACCTGGCGGCCATGGCCGGGGCCGCCGCGGCTCTCATCGGTGAGCATGATTTTACCGCGTTCAGGGCCTCAGGCAGCGACAATAAAAATCCGGTGCGCCGGGTGCTGGCGGCCGAATGGCGCGACGACACCGGCGGCTTGCTGACTTTCACCATCACGGCCACCGGGTTTCTCCGGGGCATGGTGCGGAGCCTGGTAGGCACCATGGTGGAGGTGGGGCGGGGAAAAGCGCCGCCGACGATCCTGGCGGAGTTGCTTATGAGCCGCGCCCGCCACCTGGCGGGACCCACGGCCCCGCCCCAGGGATTATACTTAGTCCAGGTATTTTATGATGAATTAGTTGAATTAATATCATTTATCTAATAAAATGTTTTGAAAAACATATATATTGGATAGGAGGTAGAGGATGGATTCAACAAAAGCAGTTCATACAATTATTAATTTAACAACAGTGATAGACATATTATCAATAACTCTGGCGGTTGTGGCATTGCTTGTTACAATAATGGGT
>PEWM01000158.1 GCA_002779455.1 Deltaproteobacteria bacterium CG07_land_8_20_14_0_80_60_11 | reverse complement strand
CCAGTTTTTCATCCCCGATGCATATTCCGGCCCATTTGCGTTAAAAATGGCCGCCTGACTTTTTACCGGGGCATCATAAATACGCTCACGTCATATATCGCCCCCCTCACCCCAACCCTCTCCCCCATTGGGGGAGAGGGGGTAGGGGTGAGGGGGAAGTAATACGTTGCCGTATTTATGAACCACTGCACTTAGTCTTTCACGGTAAAGGAGCGCCTGAGAAGCGGATGCGGGTTACCGGGTTCTGGCAAAGCTGGCTCTTGCCTCTTATCCTGGTGCTGACCCTGGTGGGGGTTTCCCGGGGCCTGGGGGCCGAGGCCGCCGCCCCCGAGCCGGCCATAGGGTCAACCCCGACCGCGCCGGCCCCGCCGGCGCCTTACGAGCCGCCGGCCGCCGCCGGCCATGCAACCCTGACGCTCCATGCTTTCCGCATCGTCGGGGCCAGCACGGTGCGCGTCAAGGACCTTAAGAAGGAATTATCCATGCAGTTGCCGTCTTTCTGGCCGCCCTGGCGCACGCCGCCCCCATTCCGGCTCCAGGACCTGGAATACGACGTGGAGCGCCTGAAGAATTTTTACCGCCGCCAGGGTTTTTACCACACGCAGATCAAACCCGAAATCAACTATGGCCCGGGAGGGGCGGTGGATGTCACCCTGAAGATTGACGAAGGCCCCTGGGTCAAGGTCACCGACCTTGACGTAGAGGTCGCCGGGCCGATGGACCTGTCGGAACTGAGGTCGAAATGGCCCCTCAACCCCGGGGATCGTTTCGCCGAAAAGCCTTACGACGATCTCAAAAATCTCTACCTCAACTACCTGCCCAACCACGGCTACCCCCGGGTCAGAGTGAAGGGGCGGGTTTATCTGAACGAAGCGACCAATACCGCCAAGATTCTCCTCAGCGTCAATCCCGGCCCCGTGTGCTATTTCGGCCAGGTGAGGATCAAAGACGCGGAGAAACTGGAAACTCCCGAGGCCGCCGTTCTTTCGAAGCTCACCTTCAAGACCGGCCAACTATTCAACCAGGAGAAGCTCTTCGACACCCAGCGGAAACTCTACGCCACCGATCTCTTCAGGAGTGTGGTCCTGACGCCGGAGCAGGTTCCCCCGCAGGAACCCACCATTCCCATTGTCGTTGAACTGGTAGAGAAGAAGAAACGGTCTTTGAAGGCGGGGTTGGGGTATGGGGATGAAGAGAAGGTCCGGGCCCGGCTGGGGCTGCGGTACCGGAACCTGTGGGGCGGCGGCCGGCTCCTGGACCTGGATGCCCGATATTCCTCTCTGGGCTACCTGTTCTCGGAATCATTTACCAATCCGGCGGTGTTCGGCGCCTCCTTTGACTTCGTGCAGCAGAGCGGCGCCCGGCGCCGGGACCTGCCGGGCTTCAACGACCGGGCCTTTTTCACCCAGTCCCGGTTGGAACGGGACATTCCCTGGGACCTGCGGGTCTACTTCGGTCATGGCCTGGAATTCGCCCGCCCCTTCAACCTCCCGGTGGAGACCCTGATCCGCCTGGAGGGGACTCAACCGGAGAAAATGTACCGGGCTTCCTTTGCCCTCCTGGGCCTGCGCCAGGATACGACGGACAGCCACATTGAGCCCCGCCGGGGAGGGATCATGAACCTGGGCAATGAGTTTGCCCCCACCTTCCTGGGCTCCGGACTCCAGTTCACCCAGTCGGTGCTGGACTGGCGGCGCTACCAGGCGCTCGGCGACTCCAAATTCGTGGCGGCGGGTCGCGTCAGGTTCGGCCTCATCCAACCCATCCAGTCCACCACCCAGATCCCCATCTCCCGGCTCTTCTTCAGCGGCGGGGCCAACAGCGTCCGGGGCTATAAGCTGGACTACCTGGGCCCCCGCAACGTTGGCGGCGACCCCGTCGGCGGCGAAACGGTCCTGGAATTCAGCCTCGAAGGACGCTTCCCCCTCCCCATCTACAAAAAAATCGGCGGGGTGATCTTCCTGGATGCCGGCAATGTCTTTTCCCGGATTCACAACCTCGACCTGGGGCAGTTAAAATATTCACCGGGGGTCGGGCTGCGCTATCTCTCCCCCATCGGGGCCATCGGCGTGGATATTGCGTTTCCCACCAACCGCATCAATTACCAGCAGGACAGCCCCTACCAGGTCCATTTCACCGTGGGCTACGGCTTTTAGGGGGAAGGAGGCGAGATGCGCCGTGCAATGATGGTCATGGTTTCTCTGGTGCTCCTCCTGAGCCTGGGGGAAAGCGCCACCGGCGCCGTCCTGCCGGACATCACCGATTGGGGCGGATCATATCTCCTCTCCCTGATCCAGAGTAAAGTGAACGGCAAGGTTACGGCCCGGGAAATCTCGGGCAATCCCTTATCCGGTATAGTTTATCAGGATCTGGCGGTAACCGATGCGGATGGCAAGGTCTTTCTCAGCGTAGATCGCCTTGAGGTGCGTCTATCCCTGGCGTCCATCCCTACCTTCCGCCTGGACCTGGGGACCCTGGCCCTGGAAAATCCCCGGGTCTTCCTGGACCGGGATAAATCCGGCCAGTGGAATGTCAGCCACCTCCTCAAGGCGGAAAAGCCCGCCGCACCCCAGGGTCTCATGGGAAAAATCAGCAGGTATTTATTTCGGGGCCTGGATCTCTCCAACCTGCTGGTGCACCGGGGCGAGCTGTTTATTACCGAAGGCGGCCACACCCGCCACTACTCCGGCCTGGACCTCAAATCCAGCCTGAGCCTGCTCAACTTGGGGCAACCGCAGCAACAAGCCGAGGTCAACATCGCCAGCCTGGGAATCACCACCCCCCAGGGCCGGGCGGAACTTTCGGCCCGGCTGACCTATAGCGCGGGTGTAGCCCAGATCGACTCCCTGAACCTGAAAATGGCCGGCCAAACCGTGGTCTCCTTCAAGGGAGAAGTCTGCCGGCCCGTTTACGAAAAAAACGAAAAAGCCGGGTTCTCTTGCGCCTTGACCGGCAACCTCGGCCCGCTCAAAGGCGATAAGGTCCACGCCTTCTGGTCCCGCTGGCCGTCTGCCTGGGACCTGTCCGGCACGTTCAGCCTCAGCAGCACGCGCCAAGAGGGGAAAATCCAGGTAAACGGCAAGATCGGCCAGGCCGAATACGCCGTTAAGGGCGGCCTCAACGCCAGGCTCAAACCCGCGGTCTTCGTCCTGGACCTGGACCTCAGGGGCCTGACCACGGCCCAGCTCAAGGAACTCCAGGACCTCAAGGCGCAGCCGGTCCAGGGCCTGAGCCCGGTTAACGCCCACCTGCACCTGGAGGGCACGGGCCTGCCCTGGAACCCCGAGTCCCTGCAGACCCGCCTGGACCTTTCGCCCTTCCGGTATCGAGACCTCAAAGTAGATAAGGTGCGGCTGGAGCTCTCCGGCAATGCCGGGAGCCAGGAACTGCAGGCCTCCGTGGCGGGGAATTTTGGGAGCGTGGACCTGGGCGCCAGCGGCCAGCTCCTGCCGGTGGGAGAAACCAGGAAAGGGCTTTCCGGCAATCTGACCGTGCAGACGAAGGACTTGCAGCCCGCCATGGTAGGGGTGACCAGGCTCGCCGGCAGCAGTTTAACCACCCGTTTTACGGGCAAGTTCCGCCTGCCTCCCGGCTTTTCTCCGGCCCAGGCCTATCTGGCGGGAAACCTCCAGGCCAGCGGCCGGGTGCATAAGGAACCCCTGAAGGACCTGAACGCCAGCTTCGTCCTGGAAGGGAAGAAACTGACCATTTCCCGGGCCGGCATCCGGCTGGCGGGCCTTACGGCCTCCGGGCGGGGGACTCTCACCGAGTCTGGGGTGGATGTCACGTTTAACGCCGCGGTATCCGGCTTCGGCGCTCTGCCTCTGCCTCCGGGGGCGGCCTTTGCCTCCCTGGCGGCCGAAGGCGCCGTCCGGGGGTCCTGGAAGGCCCCCCAGGTGAACCTGACCGCCCAGGTCCGAAAAGTGTCCTTCCAGGGCGTCACCCTGGAGTCGGCGAACCTGAGCGGCGCCCTGGCCGGTTTACCGCCCCAATCCGGGAGCCTGCAGTTGCAGGGCTCAGGGCTTCGCACCCCCGGGGGTACGTTTACCCGCCTTAACCTCAAGGCCAGCGGCGCCGGTGGCCGGTGGCAGTTCCAGGTAGCCGCCACTTCTCCCAAAGAGCCCAGGTTCGAGGCGGCGGGGACCGCCGACCTGGCGGGCTTACAAAAACCCCTGGTCCTGAACGTCGCCCGGCTCTCCTGGCACAGCCAGTCCCTGACGGTCAAGAATAAGACCGCCTTCCAGGTCCGCCTCCTCCCCGGCTGGGAAATCTCCCCGGCAACTTTTCAGGTGGACGGCGGCGCCGTGACCGTCGCTGCCCTGGCCCGGGACCAGGAACTGTCCGGCCACCTTGAGATCCGGGACCTGAACGCCGGCCTCCTCGCGCCCCTGGGTCTGCCCGCCTCGGGGAAGCTCAACGGCCGGCTGACCCTGGCCGGCGCCCCCCGGACCCCAACTATTGACGGCCAGATCGCCCTGAGCTGTGGCAAGATCAACCATATTCCCATCCAGACCCTGACCACCACGCTCAATTACCAGACTGAACAGGCGCAGGTGGCCGGCTACCTGGAGATCGGCCCCCTGCACTCCCGGCTGATCTGGAAAGGGTCGGTCCCGGTCAAGATCTCCCTGCTGCCCTTTGCCTTTGCCCTGGGCCAGGATGGCCTGGACCTCCGGCTTCACAGTGAACGGGTCAACCTTTCCCTGTTGACCTCCATCAGCAAAGAGGTGCAAACCGCGGAAGGCCCGGTGGACCTGGTGGCGGAGGCCCGGGGCAATCCGCAGCAACCCCGGGTTTCGGGGTATGTGCGGTGGCGCGCCGGCTCCCTGAAACTGTTTCATGCGGGGACACCGTACCGCCTGGCCCCCGGGGAGATTCGTCTCCAGGGAGACAAGATCGTGATCCCGGGGCTGGTTATCCAAAGCGACGGCACTATGCGGCTGTCCGGTGAAATCGTCCTCACGGGCGTCCCCCAGGCCCGAGCCCGGCTCCAGGCGGATAATTTTCTGCTCCTGGATCGAGGGGGCAACGAGGTGTGGACCAACGGCTGC
>PEWM01000108.1:16517-40692 GCA_002779455.1 Deltaproteobacteria bacterium CG07_land_8_20_14_0_80_60_11 | reverse complement strand
TGACCCGGGAGAAGCCCTATTCCAGCGACCGGAACCTGTTGCATATCAGCTTCGAGGTCGGCATCCTGGAAGACCCCTGGGCCGAACCGCCGGCGGATATGTTCGTGCTCACCGCCTCGCCGGAGGCGGCCCCGGATAAGCCGCAATATGTAGAAATCGACTTCGAGCAGGGCGACCCGGTGGCGGTGGACGGCGTCGGCTTCAGCCCCGCCAACCTCCTGGCCCGGCTCAACGACCTGGGCGGCGAGCACGGCATCGGCCGGGTGGACCTGGTGGAAAACCGCTACGTGGGCCTCAAATCCCGGGGGGTGTATGAAACCCCGGGCGGCGCCATCCTCCGGGCCGCCCACCGCGCCGTGGAATCCCTGACCCTGGACCGGGAAGTGATGCACTTACAAGATTCCCTCATGCCCCGGTATGCTGAACTCGTCTATTACGGCTACTGGTACGCCCCGGAGCGCCTGGTGCTGCAAAAACTGATCGACGCGGCCCAGCAGCCCGTCACCGGCGCCGCCCGGCTGAAACTCTATAAAGGCAACGTCACGGTGGTGGGGCGCAAGGCCCCGAAATCCCTGTACCGGCCGGATTTGGCCACCTTCGAGGCCGGCGGCGATTACCAGCAGGCCGACGCCACCGGCTTCATCCGCTTAAACGCCCTGCGCCTGAAGATCGGCGCTACGCTTACGGGGAAGTGAGTTCAAAGTTCAAGGTTCAAAGTTCAAGGTTTTCAGGTTCTGGTTTTCAACCTTGAACTTCGAACTTTGAACCTTGAACTGGCCCCAGACAAAGGCCGAAACTTCATTAAATGAGGTGGCTATGAGAACGACCGGTATCGTTGCTGCGTTGCTGTTAGTTGTATCTCTGTTCACGCCCGGCCAGGGCCGGGGCGACGAACTGAGCGAGGCCTATTTCCCCCTCAAAGAAGGTATGCGGTGGGAGTACAACGTCATATCGGACCAGGGCGCCACGAAAAAATTGCTCATTACCAATCTGGCCCCCCGGGAAGTAAAGGGCGCCAAAGTGACGCCGCGGAAATGGGAGTTGGGCGGCACGACTTTTATCGAGTTAATGAAAAAGGATGATTCCGGGATCTACCGCTACGCCGAGCAGCCGGGCGAAAATGCGCCGCCCAGTCTTATAACCCCGATAGAATGTCATCTTAAGTTTCCCATCGCCCAGGGCAATAGCTGGAACATGGTCACCAAGGTGGGAAACAGCACCTTGAGCGTAAGCCTGACGATTGAAAGCGTGTCAGATGAGGTCAAGGTTCCGGCCGGAACCTTTCAGGATTGCCTCAAGATCAAGCAGGTGGGCGAGAATGATGCCGGCACGTCCGTAATGGGGTATGAATGGTATGCCCCGAAGGCCGGCGTAGTCAAGAGCATCGTCACCATCAAGCAAAAAACCAAAGAGGGAACCAAATCTGAAAACCGGACCTACCAGTTGGTGTCATTTAAGCCCTGAGGGGCCGGGCCGGATTAGGAAAAGGGATTTTAAGCGCTTTTAAATAAGAACTTATTCGACCAAGCATAAAAAAAATTTCCTGGACGATGTGGCCCTGGTAGGGGCGGGTTTAAAACCCGCCCCTACAGTAAGGCGACATATTTTATGCCTTTTATGAATAACTGAGGAAGGTCGCGTATGGCGCAAAAACCCTGGGGCGGACGTTTCGAGGGCAAAACCGACAAGTCGGTAGAGGATTTCACCTCATCGTTGAGCTATGACCGGCGCCTCTACCGCCAGGACATCGCCGGCTCCATCGCCCACGCCCGGATGCTGGCCCAGCAGGGCATCATCACCCCGGCGGAAGCAGACCGGATCGTGGCGGGGCTTACGGATATCCGCCGGGAGATCGAGGCCGGGGAGTTCGAGTTCGACCCGGCCTTAGAAGACATCCACATGGCCATCGAGTCCCGGCTCACCGCCCGGCTCGGGGAGGCGGGTAAGAAGCTCCACACCGCCCGGAGCCGGAACGACCAGGTGGCCCTGGACGTGCGCCTCTACCTGGCGGAGGAGGTGGAGGGCCTCATCCATGATCTCGCCGGCCTGCGGCTGGCCGGGGTGCGCCTGGCGCACCTGCATCAGGGCGTCATCATGCCCGGCTACACCCACCTGCAGCGGGCCCAGCCCATCCTTTTCGCCCACCACCTCCTGGCCTATGAGGAGATGTGGCGGCGGGACCAGATGCGCCTGCATGAATCCCTGAGCCGCATCAAGGTCTCGCCCCTGGGGGCTGCGGCCCTGGCCGGCGCCACCTTTCCCATCGACCCGGCGGCGGTGGCGGCCGAGCTCGGTTTTCCCCGGGTCTTCAGAAACAGCCTGGATGCGGTGAGCGACCGGGATTTTATCTTGGAATTTGCCGCTCATGCCAGTATCATCATGGTGCATCTGAGCCGCCTGGCGGAGGAGCTCATCCTCTGGTCCGCCTCGGAGTTCGGGTTCGTGGCGCTGCCCGACGCCTATGCCACCGGGTCCTCCATCATGCCCCAGAAAAAGAACCCCGACGTCCCGGAGCTCATCCGGGGCAAAACCGGCCGGGTGGCGGGCCATCTCCTGGGCCTGCTCATGATCCTGAAGGGGCTGCCCCTGGCCTACAACCGGGACCTCCAGGAAGACAAGGAGCATCTGTTCGACACCGTGGACACGGTCAGGGCCTCGGTTAAGTTGATGGCGGGCCTGGTGGAAAATCTGACGGTGCGCCCGGAGGCCATGGCTGCGGCCCTGCACGGGGGCTTTCTCACCGCCACCGATATGGCCGACTACCTGGTGACCAAAGGGGCGCCCTTTCGCACCGCCCACGAACAGGTAGGGAACACGGTGCGCTTCGCCGAAGGACAGGGCAAGGAGTTGTGGGAACTGAGCCTTACGGAAATCCAGCAGTTCGCCCCCCAGGCCGAGCCCGACGTGTTCGACTGGCTCAACATCGAAAACTCCGTGGCCCGCCGGCGCTCTCCGGGCGGCACCGCCCCGGAACGGGTGGCCGAGGCCCTGGAACGGGCGGCAGCGGAACTGGGACTGAATCTGCATGAGCAAGATGTCTAGCAGGGGTCAGGGGTCAGGGGTCAGAAGGCAGGGATCAGGGGTCAGGGGTCAGGGGTTTGCGCACTTGACCGGCGCTTTACCGAAAACCGAAAACCGAAAACCGAAAACCGTACTTTTCTGTCTCCTCTGCCTGCTGCTCCTCGCCCCCGCCTGCGGCAAGAAGATGACGCCTTATGCCCCGGACCGGGTCTTGCCGGCGCCGGTGCGGGAGTTTCGCCTGACCCAGGCAGGCAGCGCCCTGGTGGTGAGCTGGCTGCTGCCCCGGGAAAACCTCCTGGGCCAGCCTCTGACCCAGGTGCAGGGCTGCCGGGTCTACCGGGCCGCGGCTAAGGGGATGCCGCCGGAAGCCCTCGGGGCGGCGGATTTTGTCTTATATGCCGATATCGACCTGGCCTACCCCCAGCGGGGGGAGGTGCAAGGCGAGGCCATGCTGTTCCGGGACCGGGAGCTGACGCCGGGCCACCGCTATTACTACCGGGTGGCGGCCTATGACCAGGACGGCTACCTGGGCGGCTGGTCCAAGACCCTGAGCCACGCCTGGGGGTGGCTGCCCCTGGCCCCCCGGGAGCTCAAGGCCGTCCCTGGGGATAAGATCGTAGCCCTTTCATGGAGCCCCGTGACCGCTCTGAATGACGGCTCCCCCATCCGGGACCTGGCGGGGTATGTTATCTACCGCCTCTCCGGGGCGGGGTCCTGGATCCGGGTCACGCCCGCCCCGGTGGTCGCCAATAATTTTCAGGACGTGGCGGTGCTCAACGATGTGGAATATACTTATAAAATTCAGGCGGTGCGCCGGGTGGGCGCAGAGGTGCTGGCCAGCCTGGATTCTCCCACCCAGAAGGCTATGCCGGAAAAACGGACCCCGCCGCCGCCCGTACAAAACGTCCTGGCGGTGGCCACCTCCCAGGGGGTGGAACTCAGGTGGGAGGAAAGCCCCGTCCCGGACGCGGCCGGCTACCGGGTCTACCGGCGGAGTTCCGGGGAGGAGAAACACACCCTACTCACCCCGGATTTGGCCAAGAAGCCCTATTTCGTGGATGCCCGGGTGAATCGGGGCCAGACTTACCATTACTACGTCACCGCGGTGGACGACTCCCCCCGGGCCAACGAAAGTCTGCCGTCGGAGGCAGCCTCGATAACTTACTAGAAAGATAGGAAGTTTCATGGTCAAAGAATTATTTTTAAACTATGGTCTGAATGCCTTAAGAGTTCTCGGAATTAAAACGTACCTTTATTATATCTTTGTTTCCCTGTTATCTATTCCACGAATTATTTGTGAAGGTAAGATTACTGCGGTCGACAAATTAATGAATAATAAAATGCAGATATCTATCAATGGCTTTAGATTTATCATCGATGGCCAATATTGTGACCAAAACATCAAGGAAGATAGTTATACTTTTGGATTAGTCAGGGATATATATATAAAAAATGTCTATTTCAAACATCATAATATAGATTATCAAACACTTAAAAACGTTGTTGACTTAGGCGGAAATAGAGGCCTATTTTCTTTGCTGGCCGCAAATTTCTGCCAAAAAATAATCTTTGTTGAAGTTTTAGATAAATATAATGATGTGTTTTTGCATAATATGCAGATCAATAGTTTCGACAACTATGCTATCGAAAATATTTTTATTGGGAGAGGTGGCCTGTTAGATCATTTAGAAGCAAAAACTAAAACTCTTGCAAAACTCATGCAAGACCATTCATTAGATATAATTGATTTTTTAAAAATAGATATTGAAGGAAGTGAGTTTGCGTTTTTTGCCGATAACCCACCTCTTGATAAGATTAAATATATTGCTATGGAAATCCATCAGGAATACGGCGATGTTTCGAAAATCATGGATAAGTTAAGCAGGAGTGGATTCAATATTATGGTGGTCAACGAAGATTTACAAGTGACCGGTCAAATTAACCAAATAGCGTATATATACGCGGTTAACCGGAACCTGACGGATGTCTGTTAGGGCATAACTTTCCGAACCCGGCAGGCATCGCCCCCAAAACGGCGCCGGCGCTTTATCCATATATGATGGATCGGTAGAAATTCCGATTCTTTATCCAGGATTCCAGCTATGCATCATTTCCATTATCAATCAGGTGAACTCTTTTGTGAAAACGTGCCGGTGCAAAGGGTCGCGGCGGCGGTGGGCACGCCCTTCTACCTGTACAGCGCCGGCACCCTGACCCATCACTACCGGGTCTTCAACGCCGCGTTCGCCGACTTTCCCCATATCGTCTGCTTCGCGGTGAAG
Source organism: Deltaproteobacteria bacterium CG07_land_8_20_14_0_80_60_11 (assembly GCA_002779455.1). GTDB lineage: Bacteria > Desulfobacterota > Desulfobaccia > Desulfobaccales > 0-14-0-80-60-11 > 0-14-0-80-60-11. Next base: position 35,389 of record PEWM01000108.1, on the reverse strand, counting down.
GCCAACGCCAACCTGGCTATTTTGCGGCTGTTTGCCCGGCTGGACGCCGGGGCGGACATCGTCTCCGGGGGCGAACTCTACCGGGCGCTGGCGGCCGGGGTGGACCCGGGAAAAATCGTCTATTCCGGGGTGGGCAAAAAGGCCGAGGAGATCAAGGCGGCCCTCAAGGCGAACATCTTGCTGTTCAACCTGGAGTCTTCCCAGGAGCTGGAGGAGATCAATTGCATCGCCGGCCGCCTGAAGCTCAAGGCCAGGGTGGCCCTGCGGATCAATCCGGACATCGATGCCCAGACCCATCCCTACATCTCCACCGGGCTCAAGAAGAACAAATTCGGCATCGACATCGAGCAGGCCCTGGAGGACTACCGCCGGGCCCGGGACCTGCCGCATCTCGACGTGGTGGGAGTGGCCTGCCACATCGGCTCCCAGATCACCCAGGTGTCGCCCTTTGTGGACGCCTTAGAAAGGCTGAAAGAATTGATCGACCGGCTGCGGGCCCTGGACATCCAGATCCGCTACCTGGACCTGGGCGGCGGCCTGGGGATTCAATACCACGACGAGGCGCCTCCCCACCCGGACGAGTATGGCCAACAAATCCTGGAACACCTCCAGGGCTTTAAGTGCACCCTCATCCTGGAGCCCGGGCGGGTGCTGGTGGGCAACGCCGGTATCCTGGTGACCAAGGTGCTCTACACCAAGACCGGCGACGCCAAGCATTTCATCATCGTGGACGCCGGCATGAACGACCTGGCCCGCCCCAGCCTCTACGGCTCGTATCACGGCCTGTGGCCGGTGGTGGAGGGGGCCCGCCCCCAGGTGAAGGCCTCCATCGTGGGGCCCATCTGCGAGACCGGGGATTTCCTGGCCAAAGACCGCCTCATGCCGGCCTTTCAGCCGGGGGAGCTGGTGGCGGTCTTGAGCGCCGGGGCCTACGGCTTTTCCATGAGTTCCAACTACAACGCCCGGCCCCGGGTGCCCGAAATCTTGGTGCAGGATCAGGATTTTTATGTTATCAGAAAACGGGAGACTTACCGCCAGCTTGTCTGGGGGGAGTCGATCCCGGAATTTTTGAAATAGTAGGGGCGCACCCGCGTGTGCGCCCTCAATACCGGGCGGACACATGGGTCCGCCCCTACAAAAGCATGAAGAATCGCATCCCCTTCTACAAGATGCACGGCGGCGGCAACGATTTCGTGCTCATCGACCACCGGGACCGCTTCATCCCCGAGGCCGAACAGCCGCAGTTCGCCCGCCGGGTCTGCCATCGCCAGATGGGGGCCGGGGCCGACGGCCTGATCCTCATCGAGGCCTCCCCCACGGCAAACTTCCGCTGGCGCTTTTATAACGCCGACGGCTCCGAGCCCGAGATGTGCGGCAATGGCGGGCGCTGCGCCGCCCGGTGCGCGGTCCTGAACGGCATCGCCCCGCCTGACCTGTCCTTTGAGACCCTGGCCGGCATCATCAAGGCCGAAGTCAAGGGCCGCCGGGTCAAGCTGCTCATGGCCGGGGTCGGGGATTTTCGTATGGAGCAAACCATCTCCTTAGAGGGTGCAACCCTCTTGGGCCATTTCCTGAAGGTGGGCGTGCCCCACGTGGCGGTGCCGGTGGCTGACCTGGCGCAGACCCCCGTCAGCGGCTGGGGCCGGGCGGTCCGCTTCCATCCCCGGTTTGCCCCCGCGGGGACCAACGTCAATTTCATCCGGGTGGAAGGCCCCCAAACCTTAAGGATCCGCACCTATGAGCGGGGGGTGGAGGACGAAACCCTGGCCTGCGGCACCGGCGCCGTAGCTGCGGCCCTGGTCGCCGCCCGCCTGGGCCAGGTGGTCTCCCCGGTGACCGTCCACACCCGGGGCGGCGAAGCCTTGACCGTCTATTTCACGCCCCAAGGGGAGGCCTTTACCCAGGTCTTCCTGGAAGGCGACGCCCTGGTGGTCTACCAGGGAGAACTGTGGGTCGACGAACTCAAGTAAGGAGGTACCACCATGCTCAAGGGAGCCATCACCGCCATTGTCACCCCCTTCAAAAACGGCCAGTTCGACGAAGCGGCCTACCGGGAGCTCATCGAGCTCCAGGTTAAGGGAGGTATCCACGGCATCGTGCCCTGCGGCACCACCGGCGAATCCGCGACGCTGTCCCACGCCGAGCACAAACGGGTGGTGGAGACCTGCGTCGATCAGGTGAAAAAACGGGTGGTAGTGATCGCCGGGACGGGCTCCAACAATACCGCCGAATCCCTGGAGCTGACCCAACACGCTGAGAAAGCCGGGGCGGACGCGGCCCTGATGATCACGCCTTACTACAACAAGCCCACCCAGGAAGGGCTCTATCAGCACTACAAGACCGTGGCGTCCAACACCAGGATTCCCATTGTGGTCTACAACGTGCCCTCCCGCACCAGCGTCAACCTGCTGCCCGAAACCGTGGCCCGGCTGGCACAGATGCCCACCATCGTGGGGATCAAAGAGGCCACCGGCGACCTGAAGCAGTGCTCCAAGGTTCTGAAGCTGTGCGGCGACAAGTTCACCGTGCTCTCCGGGGACGATTTCACCGTCTTACCTCTCCTGGCGGTGGGTGGCCAGGGGGTGATTTCCGTGGTCTCCAACGTGGCCCCCGCCGACATGGCGGGGATGTGCAACGCCTTCTTCCAAGGCGACCTGGCCAAAGCCAGGGCGCTCCACTTCAAGATGTGGCCCTTGATGGAGGCCATGTTCTTCGAGACCAACCCCACCCCGGCGAAAACCGCCCTGAAAATGATGGGCAAAATCACCGGCGAGGTCCGGCAGCCGCTGTGCCCCCTGTCCGCCGCCAACGAAGACAAACTGCGCCAGGTGATGCAGAAATATGGGCTGCTTAAGTAGCGGCATCGTAGGGGCGGGTTTTAAACCCGCCCCTACAGGCTTCCCCAGGTAAACTTACGGAGGCTTTATGATCGAAGCGATTGTCACCGGCGTGGCGGGCCGCATGGGCGGCCGCATCGTGCACATGATAGAGGCGGCGGCGGGCATCCAGCTGGCGGGGGCCGTGGAGTCGCCGGGGCACGCCGCGGCGGGCAAAGATGTGGGCGAGGTCGTGGGGTTGCCCCCCAAGGGCATCAAGGTGGTGGACTCCCTGGACCAGGTCTTGTCCCAGGGGGACGTGGTCATTGAGTTCACCCATCCCGAGCCGTCGCTGGCGCATCTGAGCAAAGTAGCCGACGTGGGCAAGGCTATGGTGCTGGGGACCACCGGGTTTTCCCCGCCCCAGATCGCCGAGATTCACGCCCTGGCTTCCCGTACCCACCTGGTGTTCGCCCCCAACATGAGCGTCGGGGTCAACCTGATGTTCAAGGTGGTGGCGGACATCGCCCGGGTGCTGGGCGACGGCTACGACGTGGAGATCGTCGAGGCCCACCACCGCCTGAAGAAAGACGCCCCCAGCGGCACCGCCATCAAGTTGGGGCAGGTCATCGCCCACGCCCTGGGCCGGGAGCTGGAAAAGGCCGGCGTTTACGCCCGCCACGGCATCATCGGGGCGCGCACCGATCAAGAGATCGGCATCCAGACGGTGCGGGCCGGGGACATCGTCGGGGAGCACACGGTGCTGTTCGGGGGCATGGGCGAACGCCTGGAGATCATCCACCGGGCCCACAGCCGGGACAATTTCGCCCGGGGCGCGGTGCGGGCGGCTCTCTGGGTGGTGTCGCAGCCGCCGGGCCTGTATGACATGCAGGATGTGTTGGGGCTGAAGTAATCAGTAGCCAGTGGTCAGTGATCAGTGGTTAGTTGATAGGGCGGCCTGTGGCCGCCGCAATTAGTAAAATGTAGTGCGGGCATCGCCCGCCGAACAGGGTGGCCAGGAGAAGGGTGTTCACCGTGCACCATCCCCTCCAATGAATAGATGGTTATGGAGCGCATTGCGCACCTTACGATAAGCACTGCTTTTACCAAGCTTTGACCTGTTTGGCATGGAGCGAACGTCATTTGATGAGGATTAAATGCAAAACCAAGTCAAATATGAAATCCAGAAATTGGGTAAGAAAGCCCATTCTCAGTTGAACAAAACTGACAAGGTGATTGCCAGCAGTGAATTGATTGCAGAGAAAGTATCGGAAGTGGGGCATGCTCTTACCTCTGGTTTTTACACCATAGGCGAAGGATTACGGGAGTTATGTTTTAATATAGATGCAGGCTTTCGCGAGGTCGATTACAAACTGGATCTTTTAGGCCACCAATTAGATTCAATCAGAGAAATTTTGGAGAAGCCATTAGATACCCAGGCCAGGGAGTTAAGAAGACGTGGAGAATTTGCATACCTTAACAATTGGATTGAAGAGGCGGAAAACGATCTCTTGGAAGCAGAAAAAAAGAACTACCAGGATTTTCTAGTGCACCTTATGTTGGGGAATATTTTCTTTTACCACAAAAATGATTTGAAAAAAGCACTTGATTATTACCAGAAAGCTGCCAAATATGCAGCTCCACAATCAAAGAAGCATGCAAGCTATGCTTTGGTTTGTGCTGCCATAGTTTATTACAAGGAGGGTCAGGTTCCCGATGCTTACCATTCCACAAAGCTGGCCTTGGAATTACTACCGCAAGACTGGAATGCAGTTTATCACCATGCCCGATATTGTGCTAAAATGAATTACATAGAGGAGTTTAAACAACACTTGACCAAGTGTATCGTTAATGATCCAAATTATCTATTAACAGCCGATAATGATGTAGAATTAAATAATGTTAAGGATGAAATAATCAAGATTGCAGAAGATTTAAGGGATGATAAAAGTCGGATAGTCAATAATTTGATAGATAAGCTAATGAATATTAAGAAAAAAGCAGAAGAATTAAGAGTGGCAGATTTTGAGCCAATAAATGAGGCCATAAAAAATATCACTAATCTTTTTAAACGGAATAGCTATCTTGATCTATTAATAGCTGCAAATTTAGCCATAAAAACTAAGAAATTAGCCATAAATATTGTTGACGATAATTATAAAAAGCTAATAGCAGAAAAGAGAAAATACATTGGTGAGTTGTACAATGAAAAAGATAAGCTTTTATATTATAAGATAGAAATGTGGGGATGTATGTGTTTTATATTTGGTTTTATAATTTTTATTGTAATGATAAGTCTTAGGACAGCCACTATAAATTGGGTGATACATCCATCATTAATAATAATTATTGGAATTGCAATGGTTATATTGTTATACAAAATGTTACCTAAGCTCATTAAGAAAAATAAAATAGTCAAAATTGAAAATAAAATATTTCAAGAAAAAGGCACCCTCAAAAAAATAGAGAATTTCAGAAATGGCATTATTTCCGAGATTTCTCGATAAGAAATAAGATTCATCATTTGCCCAGTTGATCTTTTTCCGGCCCACCTTTATTTATTAAGGAAGAATATAGGAGAGATAATTGGACAAAACGTCAAGTTTGAAATATTTGGTACATCTGATAGCTGACGGCTGAAAGCTTAATTATGCGCATTGTACGTTTCGAACGAGAGGGCCGGACGGGTTACGGCATCCTGGAAGGCGAGAGAATCTCGGTCTTATGGGGCACTCCCTATGATGGTGTGGAAAATACCACCGGTGAGATCATGTCCCTGCCGGAGGTCACGCTGCTGGCCCCCTGCGAGCCGACGAAGATCGTGGCCCTGGGGTTGAACTACCGGGACCACGCCGCCGAGATCGGCCACCCCCTGCCCGAAGAGCCTCTGATCTTTATGAAACCCTCCACCGCGGTGATCGGCCCGGATGAGGACATAATCTACCCCGCCATGTCCCGGCGGGTGGACTACGAGGCGGAACTGGCCGTGGTGATCGGCCGCACCTGCCGGCACGTCAAGGCCGAGGATTTTCGGGACTACGTCCTGGGGTACACCGCCATCAACGACGTCACCGCCCGGGATTTGCAGAAAAAAGACGGGCAGTTCACCCGGTCCAAGGGTTTTGATACCTTTGCGCCCCTGGGGCCCTGGATCGAGACCGCGGTCTCCGACCCGGACAACCTCACGGTGGAGGCTTACCTCAACGGGGAGCGCCGGCAGCATTCCAGCACCGCCAACATGGTCTTCGGGGTGGCCACCCTGGTGTCATTCATTTCCCGGATCATGACGCTTTGGCCCGGCGACGTCATCGCCACGGGCACACCTTTCGGGATCGGGTCCATGCAGCCCGGCGACGTGGTGGAAATCCGGGTGGAAGGTATCGGCACGTTGCGAAATCGCGTCGTTGCAGAAAGGGCACTTTAAATGAAGCAATTTTTTGAACCCGCGGCCCGCCTGGGCCTGATTCCCCCCTATCTCTTCAAAGCCATTGACGACATGAAGGCCGAGATCAAGGCCCGGGGAGTGGATATCATCGACCTGGGCGTGGGGGACCCGGATCTTCCCACCCCTCGGTTCATCGTCAAGAAGATGGCAGAGGCGATCCAGGACCCGGAAACGCACCGGTATCCGGCCTATTCCGGCATGAACCTCTTCCGGGAGGCGGTGGCCCGCTGGTATCAGGGGCGTTTCGGGGTGGACCTGGACCCGGAGAGCGAAGTCCTCACCCTCATCGGCTCCAAGGAGGGTATCGCCCACCTGCCCCTGGGGATCAACAACCCCGAGGACATCAATCTCATGACCAGCCCCGGCTACCCGGTCTACCAGATGGGCACCCTGTTTGCCGGGGCTTACTGCCATTTCCTGCCCCTCACCCGGGAGAACCGCTTCCTGCCGGACCTGCACGCCATTCCGCCGCTGGTGGCCCGGGACGCCAAGGCCTTCTTTTTCAATTACCCCAACAACCCCACCGCGGCGGTGGCGGACAAAGAGTTCTTCGCCCGGGTGGTGGATTTCTGCACGGAACATCAGATTGTCGCGGTCCATGACGCGGCCTACACCGAATTGGCCTACGACGGCTTTAAACCCCCCAGTTTTCTGGAAATTCCCGGGGCCAAAGAGATCGGCATCGAATTTCATTCGCTGTCCAAGACCTACAACATGACGGGGTGGCGCTTAGGGATGGCGGTGGGCAACCGGGAGGTTTTAAGCGCCCTGGGCAAAATCAAGAGCAACATCGATTCCGGGGCCTTTAATGCCATCCAGATTGCCGGCATCGCCGCCCTGGATTCGGACCAGAGCTGCGTCCGGGAAAATTGCGCCATTCTCCAGGAACGCCGGGACCTGCTGGTGGGTGGCCTGAAGCATTTGGGCTACGACGTGGAGCTGCCTCAGGCCACCTTCTACGTGTGGCTGGCGGCGCCCCCGGGCCTGACCTCCATGGCTTTCACCACCCAGTTGCTGGAGGCGGCCGGGATCGTCACCATCCCCGGCAACGGCCTGGGGGCCCCGGGCGAAGGCTATGTGCGCCTGGCCCTGACGGTGCCCAAAGAACGGCTGGAAGAGGCCCTGGCCCGCCTGGCGCGGCTGGGCTGAGTCAAAGGATGGCCGGCATGGGGAAAGGAGATAGGCTTTTTCGTCAGCGGCCCCTACCCTTACCCAAAATTACCCCATAATCCCCCCATCCCCAACCTCTCCCGGGAATTGAAGAAAATGTCCCCTTTCGGCCGCCTTGGAAAGGGGGATGAGTTTCACGGGGTCCGGGGGAAGAAAATCACCATTGACCAGGATTTGCTGGTCCGGGAATTTTCCCTGAACTTACAGACGTTCATCGATCAGGGCTCCAGGCTGGCGGCGGCGCGCCTTGCCGCCGGCTTAATCCCGGTGATCAAGTCCTTGCCGAAAAAGCCTGTATCCGGTAATCAAAATAAGATAATATAAACCTATGCCTTTGGGATTCGCCGCCATCACCGAACGGAGTCCGGTTATCGCTTACCTGGGGTTGGGGGCTAATTTGGGGGACCCCCGGCGGCAGTTGGCGGAGGCGCTGGAACGCCTGAACACCGCCGAAGAGGTGGAAGTGACCCGGGTGTCCACCTTCTACCGGAACCCGCCGCTGGGGCCGGCGAATCAACCCTGGTATGTCAATGCCGCGGCCCGGGTGCGCACCCGCCTGGGCCCGGAAGAGCTGCTGGGCTTGTTGCAGCAGGTGGAAACAGCCCTGGGGAGAGTGCGGGGGGAACGCTGGGGACCCCGGCGTCTCGACCTGGACCTGCTGTTGTATAACGGGGAAGTGATCTTTGCCCCGGACCTGGTGGTGCCCCATCCGGAGATGCATCGGCGGGTCTTCGTGCTGGTCCCCCTGGCGGAGATCGCCCCTCAGGCCTGGCACCCGGTGCTGGGCAAGAGCGCCGTGGACCTGCTGTCCGAACTGGACCCCGCCGACCGGGCGGCAGTGCAGCCTATTGCCGCAGATTGAGGACAAGACCCGATGTTTTTTAAAATACTGCTTGGTTTGGGCCTGGGATATCTGGGTTATGTGATCGTCAAGCAGGTGGCCGGGTCCCTGGGCCTCTGGCCCCAGGCGCCCAGACCGTTGGAGAAAAACCGGGAGGCGGATGTCCTGGTCCAGGACCCGGTGTGCAAAACCTTTATCCCCCGGCGGGAGGCCCTCAGGGCCGACAAGGACGGCGCCACCTATTTTTTCTGCTCCGAAGGCTGTTTGAAGCGCTTCCAAAGTAGTGGCAGAAGTTGACTTTATGCTATATAGTGAGAGGTCTTTATGAAATTCTTTATCGACACCGCCAAGCTGGATGAGATTAAGGAGGCCCACAGCCTGGGCCTGGTGGACGGCGTTACCACCAACCCGAGCCTGTGCGCCAAAATCGGCATTGGCACCAAAGCGCAGTTCAAGGAGCACATCCGCACCATCTGCGAGTTGGTGCAGGGTCCGGTGAGCGCCGAGGTCGTGGCCACCGAGGTCAACGCCATGGTGGCGGAGGCCCGGGAACTGGCCCGGATCCATGAATGGGTGGCGGTCAAGATCCCCATGACCCCGGACGGGCTCAAAGCCACCCGGATCCTGGCGGAGGAGGACATCAGGGTCAACGTCACCCTGATCTTTCAGCCGCTCCAGGCCCTGCTGGCCGCCAAGGCGGGCGCGGCGTACGTCAGCCCGTTTATCGGCCGCCTGGATGACATCGGTCACCGGGGCATGGAAATCGTCGAGCAGATCGTCACCATTTTTGAGAATTACGGCTTTGACACCGAGATCATCGTGGCCTCGGTGCGCCACCCCCTGCACGTCCTGGATGGCGCTCTGGCCGGGGCCGATATCGCCACCATCCCTTACGGGGTGATGATGCAGCTTTTTAAGCATCCCTTGACGGATATCGGCTTACAAAAATTCCTGGAAGATTGGGAGCGCGCCCGCAAGTCCTGAGATGCACCAGGTAGAAACCAACAATTGGGGCACCCCTAACATCCTCACCGGAGCCCGGATTGCCGCGGTGCCCGTGGTGATGCTCCTCCTGTGCTTTCCCGGGCGGTGGGCCAGCTTTTTTGGGGCCCTCGGTTTTGTGTTGGCGGGCGCCACCGATTTCCTGGACGGGTTTTTGGCCCGGCGCCAACGCCTGGTGAGCCGGTTGGGCAAGTTCATGGACCCCCTGGCCGACAAGCTGCTGGTCTCGGCCGCCCTGATCATGTTGATCCCTCTGGGCCGGGCGCCGGCCTGGATGGCCTTTATCATCGTGGGGCGCGAGCTGGCGGTCACCGGCCTTCGGGGGCTGGCGGCGGCGGAAGGCATCATCCTGGCCCCGGACCGTTGGGGTAAGGCCAAGACGCTGCTGCAAATGGCGGCGCTCACCGCCTTGATTTTGCACTATCCGTACGACGGCATAGATTTTCATGGGCTGGGGATGTGGCTGTTATGGCTGGCCCTCATTGCCACCGTGGCGTCCGGGGTGAGTTATTTCCGGGCGTTTTTCCGGCAGTACCCGGAAAACCGAATCCCTTGACAAAAAGATATTCTTGAGAGAAACTTAAAGGTCACTAAAATCGGAGGATTCCTTTGGCCAGACATTTATCCGCCCTGAAGCGGGCACGACAGAACGAGAAACGGCGGCAGCGCAACCAGAGCCGTAAAACCCGGGTCAAGAACGTGGTGCGCCAGGTGCGCCAGGCCGTGGCCCAAAAGAATGCCGAAGAAGCCCAGGCGGCCTTGAAAAGCGCCATCCCCACCATCGCCCGGGTGGCCGGCAAAGGCACCCTGCACTGGCGGGCCGCAGCCCGCAAGATTTCCCGCCTCACCCGGCAGGTCAACGCCCTCACCGGCCCTGCATGAGTTGAATTGGGATTAAGACACAAGGGGCGGTCTTTCGCCGCCCTTCTTTTGTCGATCTATTAATACCCTTACCCAGTCAAGACCCGCACCTGACGTCGGGGCGGACCTGCGTGTCCGCCCAAACAGGGCGCACCCATAGGCGCGCTACGGGCATTTTTTTCTCTAGCCCGGGCCCATCTTGACCAAGGCCCACTCCAGCCAGAGCCGGGGGTTGCCGGTGCTGGTCTTGAGATGGAAGTCCACGCGGTGCAGCATGGCCAGGTGGCCCTTGAGGGCCGCGTTGCTGAAGCGGGCCGCCTGCTGAGCCAGGCGCTTCACCACGCCCTGGGGTACCTTCAGGGTGCTGGCCAGTTCCGCCGGATTGGTCCCCGCCCCCTCCTTCACCCGGATGAGCATCCGCACCTGCCGGGCCAGCATCCCCAAGATCCTGGCCGGGGGCTCACCCAGGTCCATCAACTGCCCCAGGGACGTCAGGCGCTGGTGAAAACCGGGCGTCCCCAGGGCGTCCACCAGGGCAAAGATGTTGTAGGTGCGGCTGTGGCTGGCCAACTGCGTTACCAGGGCCGGGGTAAGGGCGTTTTCCGGCCCGGCGAAAAGGGCCAGTTTTTCCAACTCCTGGCTCAATTCCGCCAGGTTGTCCCCCACCATCTCCACCAGACGCTGGGCCGCCGCCAGGGTCAGGTTCTTCCCCAGGAGCCGGGCCTCCCGGGTCAGCCATTGGTAAAGCTCGCCCTCCCGCAGCCGGTAAAACCCCAGGGCTGCCTCCTCCTTTTGCAGCCGTCCCCAAACCGGATTTTTCGCCAGGTCCCTGGTCTTGGCCCCCTCTGCCAGGAGCACCACCCAGGTGCGGGGCGCCGGGTGGTCCAGATAAGCGTTGATGGCCTTGAAGGCCGCAGCGTTGAGCTCCAGCCGACGCAGCACCAGGAGCTGGCCGGGGCCCCACAGGGTCGCCACCCGGGCCTCGGCCAGGAACTCGGCCATCTCCACATCCTGGGCCTCCCGCACGGGCTTGGCGGGAGGCTCGCCCTGATCGTCCCTGAACCCCGTTCTCGGCCTGGGGGAAGGTGCGTAAAACAAGCCCTTGACGGGAGGCTCGCCTTGATCGTCCCTGAGCCCCGCCTCCAACCGCACCAGGGCCCGGTCCATGAGGAACTCCTCGTCCCCGTAAAAGAGATAGAGGGGTTTCACGGCCCCGCGTTCCAGATGGCGTTCCAGGATGGGATGGGACATTATTTATTGGTATGATTGAAAAATGGGAAGAGATGATTATACAGTTTGCCTTAACCCCCGTTTTCCAACATTCACTAACACTGGTTTTCTACTTTGGGAAATAATTATATATGCATATTTGAAAGGTAATGAAAATAGTTGAGGGTTATTTAATTCTAGCGAACCTCCTCGTGGAACTCCCCAGGTTGTATGGATAATTTGAACAATAGGATCGTGCAAATCAAGTATTACAATGCGCGAAATAGATAGCAATTCACTGTTTTTTAGAATAGTTTTTAATTTGCTGGCTATATAAGTTAAATCTTCCATACTATCAGAATTAAGCCAGGGCGCAGCAACAACTAGGTCCCACCTATTTTCCGCATCTTCTCGTAAAAAAAGACCAAAGAGATAAAACTCTCCTTTTTCATCGGCAATCTCTTTTTCGAGGGATTCTAATTTGTTAATGATATGCTTAATCATAGAGCCCCCAATAATATTTTTGTTGCTTCGATCATTGACTTAGCACTTTGTTGAGTAGCACTACCAACTTTTTCATAACGGGCCTCCGGGTCCCATTTTGCTACTATCGACCATTGCACCAAAAAATTTTATCCTCAGCACCTGATAGTTTTAACAAGACATCTAAACTATGAGTTTTGAAACTTTGAAGACCCTGGAAACTTCCGTTTGGTGGAAAATCTTTCCAGCGCAAGGTCTTGCATATTTTATATTTTAACCCAATTTCAATCGCATAACCACAAAGATAAATCGAGCCATCATATCTACTGCTCTGATATAGAGCCTCTGCGTCTTGCAGCCTCGCTCTGGCAATCTTCTGTAATTCTTGTCTCGTAAGCATTGGGATCTATTGATTAACAGATAACCCAAAACATTTAGTAAATCAATCAAAGAAATTCTTTATCATAATCAATATCAATCGCCCCTTGCCCCCTCACTGCTCACTGCTCACTGCTCACTCCTAAATCACCAGCAGCACCTTGTCCAGCACCCGCCGGGCCAGGGTGATGGCCGCCCGCTGGAGGCCTTCGGTCTTGGTGGCCTCCCCGAAGTGGTAATTGGGGTCTACTACGTAATCTTCCTGGAGGACCTGGGTGTCCTTCCAGAGGACCTTGTCGCCTTTCTTTTGCCGCAGGGTTATTTCGACCCTCAGGGTCACCCGGCGCACCGAGGAGCGGGAGACGGAGTCGAAGGCCACCGAGGTATTGTCCAGCGACCGCACCTTGCCTTCCAGCACCAGGTCGGCCTCCCGGTCTCCGGGGACCACCTTGACCGCCCCGGTCTGGGCGAAGGCGTTGATCAGGGCCGTGGCGAAGATGGCCTCCAGCCCCACCTCGGTGGAGCGGTTGGCGAACAGGGGGATGGCCAGGGACGGCCGGACCTGGGAATCAGGCGGCGCCGCCCCTAAGGGCCGGTAACCGCAACCCCACAGGCTGACCACGAGCAAGACGACCACTCCGAGGCGGCAGACGGCCATGGTTTCACTCCCTCAGATGACGATGTTGACCAGCTTGCGCCGGGCCAGGATGACTTTCTTGGGCGGCTGGCCCTTGAGCCATTTCGCAATGGCGGGGTCGGCCAGGGCCAGGTCTTTGATTTCCGCGTCCGTGGCCGCGGCCGGCACCGAGAGCCGGCTTCTTACCTTGCCGTTGACCTGGATCACCACCGTCAGGGTGGAGACCGTCAGGGCCTCGGCCTGGGGTTGGGGCCAGGGCGCCTCCAGGACGAGAGTGGTGTGTCCCAGGGCCTGCCAGAGTTCCTCGGCGATGTGGGGCACCATGGGGCTGACCAGGAGCAGGATGGCCTCCACCGCCTCCCGGAAGACCCTCAGAGCGGCCTCGTCTCGGGGCAGGTTTTCCGCGGCCAGATAAAAGGCGTTCACCAGTTCCATCACCGCGGCGATGGCGGTGTTGAAGTGAAAGGAATCCTCGATGTCCTCGGTCACCTTTTTGATAGTGGCGTGCACCTTGTGGCGAAACTCCGAAAGCCCGGCGGAAAACCCAGCCCCGGTGCCTTGATACGGCGAAACCCCCTGCAATTCCGGCAGCAGGCCCTGCACCAGGTTCCAGAGGCGATGCAGAAACCGGGCTGATCCGGCGACCCCCTGGTCGCTCCACTCCAGGTCCTTCTCCGGCGGCGCCGCAAACAGCAGAAACAGGCGGGTGGTGTCGGTGCCGTATTCGGCGATCATATACTCCGGGTCCACCACGTTGCCCTTGGATTTGGCCATCTTGGCCCCGTCTTTCAAGACCATCCCCTGAGTGAGAAGGCGCTGAAAGGGTTCGTCGATTGCCACCATCCCCAGGTCTCGCAGGACCTTGGTGAAAAAGCGGGCGTACAACAGGTGCAGCACCGCGTGCTCGATGCCGCCGATGTACTGGTCCACGGGCAGCCAGTAGTTCACCCGGGCCGGGTCCAGGACGCCTTCGGTATAGTCGGCGCAGGCGTAGCGCAGGAAGTACCAGGAGGACTCCACGAAGGTGTCCATGGTGTCCACTTCCCGCCGGGCCGGGCCACCGCAGACGGGGCAGGCCACCTCATAGAACGACGGCAGCTGCGCCAGGGGCGAGCCGCCCTCTCCGGTGATGGCAACATCCAGGGGCAAGACCACGGGCAGGTCTGACTCCGGCGCCGGCGCCAGGCCGCAGCGCTCGCAATAAATGATGGGAATAGGCGCCCCCCAGTAGCGCTGCCGGGAGATGAGCCAGTCCCTCAGGCGAAAATGCACCGCGGCCTTACCCTGACCCTTTTCTTCCAGAAAGGCGGCGATGGCCTCCTTGGCTGCGGCGCTGGCCATGCCGGTGAACTGGCCGGAGTCCGCCAGGACGCCTTCGTCCTCGTACGCCGCGGTGAGAGTGTCGGCCTTAAGCTTCTCCCCCGGGGGCTGAATCACCACCTTGATGGGCAAATCATACTTCCGGGCGAACTCGAAATCCCGCTGGTCGTGGGCCGGCACCGCCATCACCGCGCCGGCGCCGTACTCCATGAGCACGAAGTTAGCCACGTAAATGGGCATTTGCCGGCCGGTGACGGGGTTCGTGCAGTAGCTGCCGGTGAACACCCCCTCCTTGGTGACCTCCTCCAGGACGCCCCGGCTGCGGTTCTGGGCCCGCCAGTACTCGACGAAGCTCGCCACCGCCTCTGCCTGGCCGGTGCCTTCGGCCAGGGCCAGGGCCAGGGGGTGCTCCGGGGCCAGGCTCATGAAGGTGGCCCCGAACAGGGTGTCGGCCCGGGTGGTGAACACCGTCAGGGGCTCGCCGCCTGGGGCCAGCGGAAAATAGATCTCCGCCCCGGAGGATTTGCCGATCCAGTGGCGCTGCATGGTGAGGACCCGCTCCGGCCAGTGGGCCAGCTGGTCCAGGTCGCACAAGAGCTCCTCGGCATAGGCGGTGATCTTGAAGAACCACTGATTCAGCTCTTTTAAGTGCACCGGCGAATCGCAGCGCCAGCAGAGGCCCTCTTCCACCTGTTCGTTGGCCAGCACCGTCCGGCACTTCGGGCACCAGTTGACCGGGGCCTCCTTCTTGTAGGCCAGCCCCCGGCGAAACATCTCGATGAAGACCAGCTGCTCCCAGCGGTAGTAGTCCGGATCGCAGGTGGCCAGCTCCCGGGGCCAGTCGTAGCTGTAGCCCAGCTCCTGGAGCTGGCGGCGCATGTACTCAATATTGTCGAAGGTCCAGGCGGCGGGATGGAGCCCCCGGGCCATGGCGGCATTCTCCGCCGGCAGCCCGAAGGCGTCCCAGCCCATGGGATGGAGCACGTTAAAACCCCGCATCCGCTTGTACCGGGCCACCACGTCCCCGATGGTATAGTTGCGCACGTGGCCCATGTGGATGCGCCCGGAAGGGTAGGGGAACATCTCCAGCACGTAGTATTTGGGCCGGGCCGGGTCTTCCGGGGCGTTAAACAGCCCCCGCTCCTCCCAGATCTTCTGCCACTTGGCTTCCAGGGGGCGGGGTTCGTAACGAGGGGCCATGCCACGCTCCTGATCGCAGGTTCCTTAGTTCCTTAAGGGTTAAAATTTATCATAGAAATGTTTCCCCAGGTCAATTAATTATGGCGAAAAGTTCCGCGGGCGAAGCGAGGCCGGGACCGGCGGCCGGCCCGGGATACAGCCGGTCTGGCGGGGATTATTGAGACCAAGGCGCCATCAAACAAGTAGCTATGCGAATTGAAGGGGCGGTGAGCGCACCGCCCCACATGGGTTGCTATCATAAAGCTAAAATTATAAAATTTAAGCGTTGATTACTCAATCAAGAATTCATTTCCCCTCTCAAAGTCTCCCAGGGCTATCCATGGAACCGGAAGATTTGGTGGAAATATCATTGCCAAGCAAAACTTGATAGGATTCTGCAAAAAAAATTACCCGGTGGTCTCCCATGAACGCCCTGCGAAAGGTCCTCTGAGAAACTGGCGCGGCCTTTGGGGGCAGGAGTTCCATGGGCCATGCCCCTATGACCTGAAAGTCGCCAGGGCTAATTCCCCGGATCGCCATCGATTGTCTGGCGGGTAAGGCGAAAGTAATACTGACCATGATTGATATTCATGCGCATATCCTGCCTGGGGTGGACGACGGAGCCAAAAACTGGGGGCAATCCCTGGAAATGGCGCGGATGGCGGTGGCGGATGGCATCACGGTAATGGTAGCCACCCCGCACCTCTTCAAAGGGAGAACTATCGATCGAACTCGTTTAAATACCAAAGAAATAATTCTCCAGCACGTGGCGCAACTGCGGCACAGATTGTATGAAGAAAAAATACCTTTGGAAATCATCCCGGGTTGTGATTTTCCCCTTGGTTTCGAATCATTACAACTTTTAGATGACGGCCGGGCGTTGACCATTAATGACGCCAACCGCTATTTGCTCTTAGAACTCCCCGATACCTCATTGCCGCCGGCGACTGAAGAAATCTGTTTTTACCTGCAATCCAAGGGCATAACTCCCATCATTACCCATCCTGAGCGGCACATGATTATTCAAGAGATGCCCTACAAGCTTAAACGATTGATTGACTCGGGCTGCCTGGCCCAGATGACCGGCAACAGCTTAACCGGTTGGTTTGGCAGAAGAGTAAAAAAGATTTCTCGACAATTAGTTAAGCTGGGATACGTTCACCTGCTGGCTACCGACGCCCACGACCCGAAGGGGCGTCCTCCCTTACTGAGCGAGGCGGTCACTGAATTATCCCGTCTGGTAGGAGAAAACCGCGCCCGGGCCATGGTCAACGACATTCCTGGAAAAATTATCGCCGGTGAACCTTGCTTTTAGAATCTCGGGGCCGTTGCTCTCTTTTTCCTAACCCTGAAACCACGCGGTCTCCTAAATTTTTCGGTTTCGGGTGGGCTCAAGCCCCCAAAAATTGCTCAATTTCCCCTCTCGCCTTGCTATAATTAAGCTAAAGGGCGTCAGGTTGAGTCCCAAACCTTCTCATCATCACCGGATCCTCTGGAGACCCCGGTTTCCCCCTGAGGGCCCAGGCCCCAGCCCAGGGCTTGATCCAGGAGCGTTAATAACCTGATGATAAAAGATTTGTTCGAGAAATCAGTCCTGGTCTTCGGCTGCGGCAATATCCTGTGGGGCGATGACGGGTTTGGCCCCGCCGTCATTCAGAGGCTGAAAGAGCACTACCCCCTCCCCGACGGCGTCCTGGTGATGGATGTGGGAACCAGCATCCGGGATATTCTGTTTGATTTGGTCTTGAGCGACAAGAAGCCTCAGAAGATTTTCATCATCGATGCGGTGGAATATCCCGACCGGCAGCCGGGAGAGGTCTTCGAAATCCCGGTGGAAGGGATACCGGACAAAAAAACCTCCGACTTCTCGCTCCACCAATTTCCCACGGTCAACATGCTCCAGGAGCTTAAGGAGCATAGCCGGATAGACATCAAGATTCTGGTGGCTCAGGTCGAAGCCATCCCGGATGAAGTCAAGCCGGGACTGTCACCGGCCATGACGAGCGCCATTGACACGGCCTGCCGGCGCCTCATGGCGGCTCTCTCGGGAGAGGGCGCCGGATGAGGAGCTTTCAGCAGTCAGCTATCAGCAAAAACCAGGATTTATCAAATATGATCGATAACGATTGATTTACTGGGATCATACGACCAATCGTTATGCTTCATAAAGCTGACCGCTGATAGCTGAACGCTTCAGGTTTTATTCCCACCGGAGTTCGATGCCCGAAACCCCCCGGCCTCCCTGAACCGGGCTTACGGCGCCGCACTGGGGGCACTCCACCAGCGGGGACAGGTCGTGGGGATCGACCGCGCCCTCCGGCAGAGGTCCCTGATAGCCGCATTTCACGCAGGTCAAAGTCACCGGTTCAATCGTCAGGTTCAGCCGGGATTGCGCCAGGGCCGTCCCCTGGACCAAAACCTCATAGGCCTGCCGGGTGGCGGCCTCGGAGTGCACCGCCAGGGCCCCCACTCTCAAGACCACCTCCAATGAACTCCCGTCCGGGGGGCCATCCACCTTTTTGAGTTCTGCCAGGATGTGGGCGATTACCTGCTCCATTAATGAATATTCATGCAACTTTGCCGGCACCTCCCCATATTGCCTGAGGTTTCTCCAGAACCTCAGGTATGCACCTCTAATACCGTTTTCGGTTTTCGGTTTTCGGTTAAAAAGACTTGTAATATCAACAAATTAATCAGATGGTGTGTTTTTTTTGAATCGAAAAATGGTATAATTCCCGTCAGCAATACCACATTTAACCCCGGGAAGCGAAATATTTTCCCTTGCTTGACCCCGGAGACCTTCCCGGCCAGGATTGCCGGCCCCCACCGCGGCCTTGCCAAACCAGGGGCCGGGCCAGGCGCCGCCAATTTTTGGCGCGACTCGCCCCCCCGTGATTCTGCCCCTCGCCTGGGCGGTAAAAACCGGATAGGTTCCCTGATCCATGCCCCTGAGAATCATATCTGCCCTTGCGCTGGTTTTAAGCCTCATCTCCGGGGTCATCCCGGCTTGGGCGCAAGAAACCTCGGTCAAGACCAAACAGTTCCCCACCGGCTACTTTTACCAGTACCACAAGATTCCCCTCCGGGAAAAAGAGAAGGTCCTGGGCAAGATCGGCGCCACCCTCAAAAAACTCAATCGGGATGGCTATGACCTCATTGCCAAAGGCGCGGTCATCGAAAAACCTGACCCCGGGATCCAGATCTACCCGCAGCTGACCATCCTGGATGAAAGCGGCCTGGTCATCATCGCCCGCCAGGTTCCGAACCTCTACTACCAGTACCGCGGCCAGGCCGGGATCAACCCCAATATCTATATCATCATCAAGAATGCCAGGGTGAATATCCCGGAAAGTTACATCCGGTATAGCTACGTGGTGGAAGGTGAGTTCGTGGCTTATGCCCATAAGTTTGTGAGCGCCATTTTGGAAGGCCTGGAGCGGCCCGCCGAGCCCCCGGGCCGGCCCCATGATACCCAGTTGCCGTTAAAAAAGTAAGAATTGGTGGCACAGGTTTTCAACCTGTGCAATCGCA
>PEWM01000108.1:15461-16510 GCA_002779455.1 Deltaproteobacteria bacterium CG07_land_8_20_14_0_80_60_11 | reverse complement strand
GTCTGCGGCTACTGAAAAATTACCTATTTGAGCGCAACTTTTATGAAAAAACCCGGTGGGGCGGGCCTCCGTGCCCGCCGGTCAGCGGCGGCCAGGGACGGCCGCCCCACCGACACCAGCCATTTTTCATCCTTCGTTGTGTCCGTAAGGAAATGATCGTTGGTATGACCCCCAATCTTGCAGTGGACGCCGTGCAGGGAAAAATGTATAATAATTAATTGCAGTCGAGTTCGTCATCAACCTGGAACCAGCCTTTCCGATTAATATGCCCAACATCCGCAACTTCAGCATCATCGCCCATATCGACCACGGCAAGTCCACGTTGGCGGACCGCCTCATCCAGTGGACCGGCATGGTGGGGGAACGTCAGTTCCGGGACCAGATCCTGGACACTATGGACATCGAACGGGAGCGGGGCATCACCATCAAGAGCAACACCATCAGCCTCCCCTATACCGCCGCTGACGGCCGGGAATACGAGCTCAACCTCATCGACACCCCGGGCCACGTGGATTTCTCCTACGAGGTCTCCCGGGCCCTGGCCTCCTGCGAGGGGGTGCTGCTGTTGGTGGACGCCTCCCAGGGGGTGGAGGCCCAGACCGTGGCCAACCTCTATCTGGCCATGGAGCACGATCTCACCATCATCCCGGTAATCAACAAGATCGACCTGCCCGCGGCGGATGTTCCCGGGGTCAAGGAGCAGATCGAGCGCGAGCTGGGCCTGGATTCGGACCACGCCATCCTGTGCTCCGCCAAGGAGGGCATCGGCATCGACGAGGTCCTGGAGGCCATCGTCGCCCGGATCCCGCCCCCCACCGGCAGCGCCCAGGAACCCCTCTCGGGCCTCATCTTCGACGCCCACTACGATTCCTTCAGGGGCACCGTGGTCTCCTGCCGCATCTTTGAAGGACAGGTCAAGCCCGGCGACATCATCCGCCTGATGTACAACCACACGGTTCACAAGGTGGAAGAGACGGGCGTCTTCCGGCTGGCCCGGGAGCCCCGCAAAGAGCTTTCCGCCGGTATGGTGGGCTACCTCATCGCCGGCA